>JAZQHX010000043.1:0-5865 GCA_045540835.1 Acutalibacteraceae bacterium
AACCTTTTAAAATTTATCCATTTTTTAATAATTATTTCTTCTAACAAATCTATGTCTCCATTTGAAACGAACTGTGAAAATTCTTCAATTGCTATACTCTCAGGACCGCCGGCTTCAAACCCGACAACCGGGGTACCACAACACAAACTTTCCGCAACCGGCATACTAAAAGTTTCACGTTTGCTGGTAAGTACTGTTAAATCCGCTACTGAATACAATTCGGATAAGTGTTTTTGATCTGATACTTCATTAAGTAATATAATATTTGATGGTATTTCCGAAGAAATAAAGGTTTTCCCTGCAACCACAAAAAAAACATTTTTTTCTTTCAAACGCTTTGCTAATTCTATTATTACATCGCCACCCTTAAAATCACCTGTTTTATCCGAAAATCTGGATGTTACGTGCAACAAAATACTTGCTTTTTCAGGAATTGAAAGTTTTTGCCTTACAGAAGTTGGTTCTTTTAAATTAAAAACATTTGTATTTACACCATTAAGTATTGTATAAAATTGTTTTCCTTCCATTATTGGCGACTGCTTTGCTCTGAAAGTAATCCATGGCGAAACCGAAACAATGCGTATATTATTGAATCCATAAAAACTTTTCTTCATACGTTTCCAAGAAGTTTTGGTTCGATCAAACACCTTAGATGCCGCTGCTTGATACAAATTAGGACAATTTCCGCACCCGTTTTTCCATTCGTTACACTCTTGCGCATAAGCACAATTTCCGGTATATAGAAACTCTGCATGATTCGTCACAACAGTAGGCATATTCGTTTTCTTCAGAAAATTCAACAACTTATAAACATTAACCATATTACCGTTAATTGAATGTAAGTGGACAATATCCGGATTTTCTTTTTTTATTATTTGCACTATTCTTATGGTTGAAATTGGAGCAAAACCAAATTGCAAACCTGAAATTTTACAAATTCGTCTGTATATACCTTGTTCGAACTTTAAAGATGTTTGATATTTTTTTAAATTTTTATCCTTTGTTTTCACTAAAGGAGTACATAAAACCGATACATCACCACGTTCGGCAGAATATTTACTTATATCCGAAATAATTTTACCGGTACTTCCGCTATCGGAACAGTTGATATGCAAAATTTTAATCGTACTCACCTCTGTCTTCTATATTAGAAAATGCTAAAACATACAAAACAACAAAAATGACCGCAAATGCTGAACCGGAAACTAAAATTGCACTTTCCACCGCAGAATGTAGAATAACCATTATTATTCCCCAAAAAGCTACACGCTCCGACATATCAAATGTAGAGAAACATTCACTTAAAGAAGTAATTTTTTTTCTTTTGAATACAAAAAAAGTAATAATTCCTATAATTCCGGTAGTGGCAAAAATAGTTATATAAGTATTATGCAGATTCTCAAAATTAAATTCAATGTAATTGCCAAAAAAGAAACTTATAAAATCCATATTTTTAAATGGTCTTAAATATATTGATAATCTTCCTGTTTCTATACTTTCGCCCATAAAATCAATTTTAGAAATTGTATCATTAAATAAAATAACCACTATTGCCCACATCAAGGGAACTAACGTAATATATTGAGCTATTTTTTCAATTTTTTTAATTTTGTTTAAAAACAAAAGAGAAGCAACAGTACAAACACTTACAACAATAGCAGCACGTGACTCTGTCTTAAAAACCAAATCTGTTATCAATACCGAATTTAATAAAAATAGTACCTTGGTTGTTATCTTCTTAAAATAATAAAATCCTGAAATCAAAACAATAAGACATATGAATAAATACATTCCTGTTTCATTTGGATTATTATACCCAAGTGTCAAACTCTCAACATTGGTTTTTCCATAAAAAGTTTCAAATTGATATGCTACGTCACTTTTTGATAAATACACAAAATAACAAGACAAAACATAAAATATCAAATAAATATACTTCTTAATGCCTCGCATACGCACTTCGCTTATAAATGAAACAAAAAATGGGATTTCCAGATAACACAGCAAAGTAACAAAATTCTCATACGAAAAAGCCTTCGCAAGAGCCAACGATATCGTTGAACATAATGCTAAAGAAATAAGTGGAAGCATAAAATTGATCTCTGTGCTAAATCTTTCTACAAACAATGAAAAAAAGCCTAATGCACTTGATAAAATAATCAACCACGTTCCCGAACTTATAAACTGTTCTTTTTCGTTAGGATGTCCCACAAATATTAAAAACAATCCCACCATCGCAATCAACAAACAGAATGAATATATTTTTTGCGATTGATTTTCATTCTTTTGAAGTTCCATCATTTACCTCATACTTATATCTATTACCTTTTCAGCCTGAATCAGACTGTTTTTTTCTTTCATAACAAATTCGCTTGCCTTGCAACCAAACGCTTCCCTTTGCTCGTAAGGTTGTTCACAAACTTCTAAAATTTTATTCTTTAAAGCATCAACTGTATTTTCCGAAACAAGATGTAAATATTCATCATATTCATTCGGAATACCGTCTAACTTGTACATTATTACAGGCTTTCCTGAAAGCATATATTCCATCGTCTTTGACGGAAAGCTGTATTTAGTGTATTCTCCTTCGTTTTGTCTCGGATTAACCAGTACAGTTGATTGCTGTTGTAGTTTTCCGATATCAGATTTTGAAAGATAACCGTAAAATTTTATCCTTGAATCCTTTGCGGCCCTTGAAACAATTTCTTCTTCCATATCTCCGCCACCGCAAATCCATAGTCTATACTTTTCGGAATCTATACTCGAAAAGGCTTCTAATAAGTTTCCTATTCCGAATTTTTTATGCAATGTTCCTGTATATAATATTATTTTTTCTTTTCCTGAGTCTTCCAACAATTCCGGTGCCGTACCGTTACAAATTCCTTCTATAACAGTATATTCACGCTTTCCAACCTTAAGTGGTTCTTTCATTTGTTCAGTCAAAAGGACAAATTTATCCACTCTTTCCAAACACTTATATACTTTCTTATTATTAAGTTTTCTTAAAAACTTTTTCACAAATGAGGTTTTGCCCAAATCATAAAACTCAGGCAAATCGGTAATGATTACAGTAACTTTATATTCCTTATTCAATCTATATGCAGCCTTTAAAAACGGAAGATAAGCAGAATATATTATAATGTTTTTATCATCACTCTTTTTTAACAACTTTAAGCAGCGTTTATATCTCTGGTATTGCTTAATAATAGGTACGTTTATACACCCTATTTCGCTGCAATTTGAACCTTTAAACTGCCATTTTATATCCTTTAAAATCAACTTTTTATACTGTAAAGGAAAAATGCCAACCGGCAAAACATTGATAATATTCAGCTCTTCAGACAATTTTGTATTAAGACCTTCAATTAAATTCCATTGAAAAGTATTAGCCGCATTGGAAAGCCCTGTTTTACTCTGCTGTAAATAATATTCTTCCTTTTCCCGATTAAAAAGACAGCCTAAAAATATCATAACTACTCCTTAATAATTTCTAAAACCTTCAGCCACGTATTCTCTTCCTGCATGTTTTGTGAACTTTCGGTGCGCTTAACTTCTCCACTCATAACTTTTTTCATAAGCTCAGCTAATTCTTCAGGTTTAAAAGGATTGAAAAAATAAGCATTGCTATA
The DNA here is from genome assembly GCA_045540835.1 of Acutalibacteraceae bacterium. Taxonomy (GTDB): domain Bacteria; phylum Bacillota; class Clostridia; order Oscillospirales; family Acutalibacteraceae; genus UBA737. The sequence continues at coordinate 3,630 of JAZQHX010000043.1, forward strand.
ACCTGATAAAACCTCTCTTGAAAAATCGCAATCGGAAGCCAAAATTATTGCGCCAAAACGTCTTGCCTCTGCTAAAGGATAAGCAAAAGATTCTATATACGATGGAAACACCAAGGTTGATTCTGTATATCTCTTCAACACTTCCTCACGAGGTATATAACCAATAGCAGATATATTTGAGATACTTATATCTTTTATTGTCATATCTACGCTAAAATCTTGTATTCCACTTTTGTTCAAACTCTCACAAGCCTTGAATATGCACCCATTATTCTTATATATTGAGTTTGAGGTAGGATAAAAGAAAGATTTGCAATTATATTTGCCGAATTCTATATCAGAAGGAATTTTTATATTTGGTGTAACAACATATATTTTTTCAGACGATGTATTCGCCTTTTGGCAAACGGCTTTTTTCATCCATTCTGTTTGAACTATAATCTTATCAGCAAATTTTGCTGACCGCTTAATTATTCTACCTATCAAATGCTGATATACTGCCAGTTTTCTTTCGTTACCTTTCAAAAAAGAAAACTCTTTTTGATTTTGGAATGGTATCGATTGATGAATATAAACTATCTGCGGAATTTTCAAACCAAAAGTTATTATATTTTGTAACGATACAACAACATCAGGTTTTAATTTACCAATATACTTTTTCCCTGAAAAAAAATCAAACCAAAGTTTTTTCAAACTGCTCTTTTTTACTTGCGGTAGAATAATAACTTTTATATTTCCAGTTTCTTCTAAATAGCTGTCACCCAAAAGAAAAATCCATTCATTTTCTTTGTCGTTCTCTTTTATGCAATTGTAGAAATCCTTCAAAACAGATAGTGCTCCACCTTTACTTGCGGCAATATCGTTTACAACAATTCTCATAAAAACTCCTATTTAATGTGTTTTAAAATTATATCGCAGCTTTTTTGTGAGGTATAATTTTCTTCTAAAAATTCAAATCCCTTTTCGCCCATTGATTTTATGTCGGATCTAATTGCCTTATCTACTGTTTTGGTAAATTGTTCAACCGAATCGCTTTCACACCACCAGCCGAAACCGCCTTCTGTTATAACCTTACCTATATCGGTGTTAGGGTCGGTACAAGCAAGAACTGGCATACTGCTTTGCATATAGCTTAACAATCTGGACGGGAAATTCGGTATAGTAAATCGGTGGTCAAGGAATATAAGACCAATATCAAAAGCCTTTACAAACTCCTCATATTCCTCTTTAGGGAGTTTGTTTATAAGTAATACATTGTCAGGCTTTTCACTTTCAACATACGCTTTAAGCTTCGGGAATTCTGTACCATCTCCGCAAATTACAAAAAATCTGTCAGGCTTGTCCACATTAGCTTTAAGACACTCTATAATAAAAGGTATCCCCTGCGGACGGCCTAAATTTCCACCGTATATAAATGTGGTCGCATCTTTGGGAATGTTATACTTATCCTTAATCTCGGCTTTTTTCTCATCCGAAATCAAAGTTTTTTCAACCTCAATACTATTTGGATTGATATGTACTTTCCGAGGATCTACATACGGATTGTTTTCAATTAAATAATCCACATTTGCCTGAGACATACAACCAATAAAATCGGATAATTTATAAAGCTTTTCTTCCTTTTTGCGGAACATTTTATAAATAACAGATTTTGGACCCGATTTTGTCATCATGCCAATATCAACCGCATTTTGAGGGAAAATATCTTTAAGCAAAAGATAACTTTTAGCATTATCACGCTTTTTAATAAATGCTACTGTTTTATTATGAGTAACAGGCGGCGTTGGATAAAGAACCAAATCGAACTTTACTGAACCAAGATACTTTTTTATTGCCTTAATATACTGATATGGCAACATCAGATTTGAAATTCCTTTTTCAATAATATTGGTGTTTTTGTTATTCCCCACCTTAACTCGCAGCACTTTACAACCGCATTCTTCATTAAGTGTAGTTGGTTGATTATTTCGCCTCTCATTAGAACCAACAACATACATATTATGTCCCCGGTTTTTCAATTCACGAATTAAATCAAGGGAAATAGAATGACTATCCAAATCGGGAATGGCACTTATAGTAATAAATAATATATTCATAAATCTTATTATCCTTTAAAATTATATGCCGAAATCAAATCATGCCTTATTAAATCTTTTCCTTCTGTGCTTATAGCTTTGATTCTTTCATTGGCTAATCCGTGGCGATGATTTAAATCGTCCTCACTATCAGACTCAAT
>JAZQHX010000044.1:0-8084 GCA_045540835.1 Acutalibacteraceae bacterium
GATAATAAGGCAGACGGTACATTAGATTATTCCAAAGGATACAATATAAGAAGTATTACAGTCCCCGCTACGGCCGAATCAATTTCCGACTATGCCTTTATTGGTGCGGCAACTGATTGTGAGATTACTTTTCTTACTAAAAACAGCAATCTTTCTTTGAAAATGTGCTATGGTAATGAATGGGATGAATCTCTTGGTAAGCATATATTCATCCGTGGTTTTGCGGAGGACGCTTCCTATAATAACCAGTCGGTAAACCAAAAGGTTAATCTTACTGAAAAGATGTCAGTTTGTGAGGCGGCTGTACGTGCAGCTATTGAAAATGAAAATGTTAGCGGAGATATATGTGAAAATGCCGATGATGCCAAGAGTAAGGAAGCGGCTATTAAGGATCAGCTTACCAAAGCTTACGGAGAACTTTCTTCAATAACTGCAAAGTGGAAAAATGAAGAATGGGTAATCGACGGATTTATTGTTGAAAACTCGCTTGTGCTTACTAGGAACAATAAAACAGTAGAAATACCCGTAAAGATGTATCTTGAGGGAGATTATAACCTGCAGGAAATTGCTCTGCAAAGCGGTGTTAAGGTTTCAAATTCTACTAATTCAGTAACTTTGATTGAAACACTTAAAGAAATGGTACTTCCCGGAGGATATAAAACCGAAAAGATTTTAGATTTTTATAAAATCGATGCTATTGAAGGAGCAATAGAAATAGGCTCCACATATAAAGGTGCTGTTGACGGTGAGATTTTGGTACCTGGTGAAAAGGGTTATATTTCGGCAGTAGTATTATCAACAAACGCAAAGGGTAATACCCGAAAGGATACTATACTTCTTGAAATTACACCCGATATGGCGGAATACAGCTTTGAAACTGTTTCTAATGAAAAGGATTTCACTTATAATTCTGCAAACTGGGGTCAACGTTGGGAATATCACCCAATGAGTGGTATATGCGCTGAAAAGATTGTTATTCCCGATAAGGTGACAGAGGTTAAAAGCGACTGGCATCAGAGTTATACTTATAAAGATTTTAAGAATAATGTACGTTGTATCGTTTACAATGAGCATATAACAAGTATACCTGGTGTTTATTGGTTCGATTCACTGCAGGTTGTATCTTTTAAAGGAAGGCTTGAAACACTCGGTGTACATATTCCCGGTGGTAATACAAGTAATTACAGCGGTGCTTTTGAGGAATGCAGACAGTTAAGACACATAAGACTTCCCGATACCGTAAAAACTATAGGTGGCAGAGCTTTTAAGGGTTGCGTATCTCTTAAATATCTGTATATTCCCGAAAGTGTAGAAGTTATCGGTGAAGAGGCTTTCTACGCAAGCAGCGATTATAGTGAACATTATATAACTAATTTTACAATCCCTTCATCTGTTAAAACAATTGGCAAAAAGGCTTTTGTTGGTTCTAATCTTTCAACAACAATAACCGTTTTGACTAACGCATCGCAAGATGATAAAAATGGTATTCATACCCAAGCATTTTATTCGGATACAAATACGAAGGCCAGTGATAGGAATACCGTCAGAGTAATTGAGGGCTCAGGTGCGGCTTCTGAAAATGTTGTTACAGCCAAGGACAAAAAAGTTCTTATTAAAGACAGTATGAGTCTTGCTGAGGCTGCTGCACGTGCGGCTCAAAAGGTTGCTAAAACAACCGATACAGTAGGAACTGTTGAAGAAATTGAGAATATTATTAAATCGTCTTACGGTGATGTCGATAGCTTTACAGAATCCTGGGAAACACAGGAATGGACCGAAAAGGGCGATTATGCTGAAAATTATTGGACCTTAAGCTATAATGGTGCAACCTTCAGGATTAAATTTTCGGCAAAGCTTAAGTATTCGGATATTCAGACATTAGTTGATGGTATTAGATTAAAATTGGATAATTCTATCACACAGGATACTTTCAAAGAAATCTTTGAAAAAGAGCTACCGGGTGGGTATTATATTAACCAAATTGTGCAATATTATAAAATCAATTCAATTCCTTCGGTTAAGGATGTTTCGGCTGATTCAAATGAAATTCTTGTTGACGGTAGTATAGGCGCAGTCACAGCTATAATCAATATTATAAGGGCTGATGGAAAGATTGAAACTGTTACCGTGCAGCAAAAAATTGATTATGGAACAAAAGAATTCTCCTTTGCAAGCGTGTCAGAGGAAAACGATTTCCTTATTGAAAACGGTAAGCTTTTAAAATACTCCGGTAATGCTGAAAAAATTATTATACCTGAGGGAGTAACAAGTCTTTCAAATGAATGGCTTTCCGGAATTGAAGCTAAAAAGGAAGATTATACCAAGCAGGATTCTACAATACGTTGTATTGTATACCCTGAAAGTTTAAATGGTACTATTCCTGCTCAGCCACGTCTTGCTGCATTAGAAGTGGTTTCGTTTAAGGGAGATAATGTTACTGAACTTGGCGAAGAGGCTTTTTATAAAGCACAGTCTCTTGAGTATATTCAGCTTCCCGCCGGACTTAAAACCATTGGTAAAAAGGCTTTGGCTACAGGTCATAGGACAAGGTCAAATGCGGTGGTTCTTAATGTGAAACTGCCTGACGGTCTTGAAAAAATTGCGGATTATGCATTTTATTGGGATGACAGCGCTGCAAGAAATGATGCTTTACAGGTAATAGAGGAAATTGTTATTCCTCAAAGTGTTACTTATGTGGGTGAATATGCTTTTGCAAATCCTAATATTTTGGGTAGCAGCAGTAAACCGTTCAGAGAAACATTTAAGATTACCTTCCTTAATAAGGATTTGGATTATTCTGAAAATATGTTGGCTTTAGCATCAAGTAATAAGGCTGATATTGTTGTAAGTGCTTTCTCGTCGAGTGGTGTATATAAAGAACTTAGCGGCAAAAGCGGTTACGAAGTTATAAATCTTGACGGTATGACACTCGCCCAGGCAGCAGCAAGAGCTATTGTTAAAGTCGATGATTATGAAAAAGCGGAGTATCCGTCTAATATTTCACCTGACGAAGTTGAAAAGGAAATAATTAAATCATACGGCAGCTACAATGTATTTACGCATAGCTGGAAAAATTCCTGGGATACTTCTACCGATACCAAGCGTTACGGAACATTTTATATTTCAGATGGTGAATACACCATAGGTGTAAAGGTCGGACTCAGTGTTCCACCGATATATACACTTAATGATTTAGTTAAAGCAGTAGAACAAATCCTTAAAAAAGCTGAATTCTTAAATACCGATACCGAAGAATCATATAAGGAATATATTGAGAAGAAAATTCCCGGTAAATACAAGGTGCAGATTATAGATTATAATATGCAGCGTGCTCTTGATGGGGCAAAGGATAATACAGGTGTTTTGGTTAATGGCAGACAGGGAAGTATTGCTTCCATAGTGCGCGTTACAGATTATTACGGTAATTATAAAGATGTGCTGGTTGAGTCTGTTGTAAAGCCAAGCTTAAAGAAATATTCCTTTAAAAATGTTTCAAAGAAAACGGATTTCATTCTTTCGGATGACGGAACGGTTCTTCTTGAATATTACGGAACTGCAGAAAAGCTGGTAGTACCAGACGGTGTTGTGCGAATAGCAAATAACTGGATGTGGAAAAACCCTGCCAACATAAAAGCATTGGTTTTACCTGAAAGTTTAAAGATTATTCCAAGCAATCTTTGCGACGGTATGATTTCGCTTGAAGTGGTTTCTATGAAAGACAATGTTATTTCGGTAGGAGCTAACGCTTTTGCAGGTTGTTATTCACTTAAATATATTGATATATCTGATAATTTAGAGGAAATATCCGAGAATATGTTTAAAAATACATATAGTCTTATGGATATATATATTCCGAAGTCGGCTAAAAAAATAGGCGCTAATGCTTTTACGGGAAGTTCTCTCAGAAATATCACAATTCCTGAAAGTGTAATCAAAATCGGTGAAAATGCCTTTTCTAAGATGCTCAGAAATGCATCCGATATAGGTGGTAATGATTTTACTGTTAAAGATGCAGTCAGAAATTCGGTAATTAAATGGGTTGAAAATAATAATATTTCTGATGTTCCTGTAACACTTACATTTATGGGAAAGGATATTTCGCTCGATGTAAGTGAAAAAACACTTAATAAGCAGATAGAAAATCCCGAATATAAGCCTGATTATTTTGCATTCAAAGCAGGAGTAACACCCAAATTTGTTATTCGCACGTATGAAAATACCGCTATTTATAACGAAGTTAAGAGATTGATTGATATTAACGGTACAGAAAATTATGATTTGCAAGTACTTGATATGGGACTTGTTGAGTCAGTAGCACGTGCAAATACTGTAGCTCGTTCGCTTATACTTTATAATGATATAAATAGCAATCAGCTTATTGATAGTATAACTTCGGCTTTTGAGTCTACAAAGGTAAGCCAAACCGTTAAGTGGGTTAATGGTGTTAAAATTAAAAATGCTACTCAAAATAATCAAGGCAGTGCCAACGGAACTCTTGAATTTACTTCATTTGATGGAGATTACAGCTTTAGGGTTGAAATAAATAACCGTCCGATTCTTTATGAGCGTCCGGAACTTAACAGTTCTGATAGCTTAGAAGATTTCTGGGGCGATGATTTATGGGACGAAGACTTTGAAGATGATATTGAAGATGAATTTGAGGACGAATTAAGTAATGACTTTGGCGATGATTCATGGGACGAATTTGATGAGGAGATTTCTGACGAAGAAGTTTCGGAAGAAGGAACAGAAGAGCCTGATAACGAAAATTCTCAAACAGAAACTGAGTCGAATTCAAATGAGAAACCCAATAAAAAGCCCGTTTCAACAAAAGAAAAAGGCGATTTCCCATGGATTTGGATTTTAATAGGTGGCGTTGCTGTATTATTGATTTGTACGGGCACAATTTTAACTTTAATTCTTATGAAAAAGAAAAAATCGCAAAAGGATTAAAGCAAAATGAATTCCTTTGGTCGTTATTCGGCCAAAGGAGCCTGTGAAAGGTGTTGTTCACTATTAAAAGAGAGTATTATTTGAAAAAAGTTGTTTCATTTATAACTGTTGCAGTGCTGCTTGCAATAACAACAATTACTGTAAGTGCTGCTGATGTGGCTGAACTTGAATTCGGGGAAATAGCAAACTTAAGTATAGGAGATGTAAATGCCGATACCGAAGTGTCATCAGCAGACTTAGTTGTATTACGTAAGAAATTGTTGTCATTTGATGTTTATACAAGTAATGTTGCCGATATGAATTATGATGGCGCAGTTGATATTATTGACTTGGTGCGGTTAAAGAAAAAATTAGTAGGTGTAGAGCCTATTAGCATTTTCGAAGATCAGGCTAATCATTTGAAAAACAATATACTTAATTCGGATAATACCATTCCTGATACGGTTAAAGGAACTATATATTATGTTTCGGAAGATGGAAGTAGCCTTGCAAACGGTAGTGAAGAAAATCCGTATTCCTATGCTCAATTTATTAACGAGGAATTATCAATAAAGAGTGGCGATGCTGTGCTGTTTAAACGAGGTGAAGTTTTTCGTAACGGTTTTGTTGCAAAAAGCGGTGTTTATTACGGTGCCTACGGTAAGGGTGACAAGCCTTGCATTTACGGTTCGAAAATGAATTATGCTAATGTAAATTGGTCATATACTGAAGCTGATATTTGGGTTTGTGATGCTTCTTTTTCAAAAGATGTAGGTACAGTTATATTTAACAATGGCGAATTTATGGGATATAAAAAACCGGAAAAGAGCGATTTGAAAAACAATGGTGATTTCTGGTGCAACAAAGAAGATAACTATAAACTTTATATGTATATGGAAAAAAATCCTGCTGAAGTTTATAAGAGCATAGAAATTGGCACATATCAGGATATAATAGCCATTTATTCAGGTGCAGAGAATATTACTATTGAAAATCTCTGTTTGAAATATACCGGAACTCACGGTATAGGAATAAGCAGTGACTGTAATAATCTTGCTGTTCGTAATTGTGAAATAAGCTTCATAGGCGGTTGCTATCTTAGTGGTACACTCAGATTTGGCAATGGTATTCAGCTTTGGCAAGCCTGCAAAGATATTATTATAGAAAACAACTGGATTCATGATATTTACGATTCAGGAGTAACCCATCAGGGAAGCGGAGAATACATAGCAAAAAATATTACCGTAAGAGCCAATCTTATCGAAAGATGCGGTATGGGTTCAATAGAATATTGGCTTGGATTTACCGATTCGGACCGTGATGGCGTTTACGAAGGAAGAAGCAAGTGCGTTAACGTCAACTATACGGAGAATATTATGAGGTATGCGGGCTACGGTTACGGTGGTGAACAACGTCCGGATAAAATTTCAAGTCACATACGAAGTGATGTTGTATGTCCTAACTGGTCTCAGGTATTTAATGTTAGTAACAATATATTTGATATCAGTACAGGAGATTTATTTGAAATAGGTGGTACTTGGGGACCGTATCCTACCCTAAGTGGCAATATTTATGCACAGTTCCAAGATAGAAATCTTGGAGTGTACGGAAAATATGATATTGATGATTTTGGATTATTTGTAAAGGATACTATAAATTATGACTTTGGCGATACTAATGCTAAGGTATATTATTATTGATGAACGGAGTGATACATATGAAAAAACTGATTTCTTTGTTGATGGCATGTATTTTGTGTTGTACAATGATGATTTCTGCTTCTGCGGATTCGGTTATTGTAGATTTCGGTGATGTGGCCGGCGAAGCCGGAGATGTTGATGTAGACACCTATATTACTGCAACAGACCTTGTGTATTTGAGAAAGGTTTTATTAGGTACTCTTGAAGCACAAAGTCGTAAAACCGCTAATGTAAACGGAGATGAAGCAGGTATTGTGGATATTAAGGATTTAGTAAGACTTAAAAAGCTTCTTGCAGATATGGAATCAGCATATTTTGCCGACGGCATTACTACCGTGCGTGGCAGTGAAGCCGATAAAAACACCTGGATTTATCAGGTTAACAGTTCAAAGCTTCTTGTTCGTGAAGCAGATATTGATTTAGGCGGAGATAATGAACTTGTTCTAACCCATACTACTGACTGGCATATTATCGCAATGAATGATGCAGATTATGCCGATACCGAGGTTGTTGCATCATATAACCTGAGAAAGAACTCTTTTACTGATGGTCCGAAAAATGCAAGAGAGGCTATGAAATTCGGTAATTTTTATGGTAAAACCATAATCACCGGAGATGTTACCGATTTCCTCTCATACGGTTCATTTGATTATGCTAATTCTGTAATAGGTAAAAGTGATGTTATAGTTGGTCTTGGCAATCACGAATTCCGCAAGGTTTGGTATGGCTCATATATAGATACACAGGATATTAACGAACGCTATGCCAATACTCAGAAAAATTGGAAGAATAATATTTTCTATCATTCGGAGATTGTTAAAGATAAGGTAATGCTTGTTTATATTTATAACAGTGCAGGAGCAGATACCATGAAGTATTATACCGAACCCTTTACTGCTAAGGATGCATTAGGAAATGAAAAGACCGATACGGTTGATAATTTCTTTGCAGGAGATTTAGCTATTGCTAAGGAAAACGGATATAAGGTACTTTTATTCCAACATACACCTACAAGCACAGGAAAAGAAGAGGATGCATCTATTCAAGCTATTCTCCAAAATTTTAATGATGCTAGCGATAAAGTTGTTACAAAAGATTTTTACAATTTATCAGGTCATGCTGATAATGATACAGATATGGACAGGAAGATGTATCAGCTTATAACCGAAAATGCTGACTTAATAAAGGGAATTTTTAACGGTCATGTTCATGCTCATGTTTATAGTGAAGTTAAGGCAAAATCTACACCTGAATCTACAGAATATGATGCCGTAATTCCTCAGTATACTAACAGTCTTAACGCTTACGGTTACGGATGTGTTACTAAAATTACTGTTAAGTATTGATTCTGAATATTGACAAGCAGAATACATTTATGCTTCTCAATAAAAGACAATGATTACAGAAGCTTTTAGTTATTTTTTAAAATATTTCTAATGAACAAAGCTTATT
>JAZQHX010000045.1:0-7227 GCA_045540835.1 Acutalibacteraceae bacterium
ACCCACTTGACAATGCTTATACCATTGTTCGTGATATTTATAATTCTACCATCTTCTCCGACATCGTTAAGAGAAACCAAGTTCGCAAGGTTGACCAGTTAGAACGAGTTGTGAAGTTTGTCTTTGACAATGTGGGTAAGACATTCTCGGCAAAGTCAATTTCCGATTATATCAAGTCCGAGCATCGAACAATAGACAATGAGACGGTATATAATTACCTTGAAAAATTGGAGAGTGCTTATATACTGCACCGTTGTTCAAGATACGATGTGCAAGGCAAGGAACTGCTTAAAACACAAGAGAAGTTCTATCTGGCAGATAGTTCATTCAAATACAGTGTGTTGGGTTATAACGACCAGAGTGTCGCTGCAATGCTTGAAAATGTAGTTTATCTTGAATTACTCCGCCGTGGTTATGAAGTATGTATCGGCAAGACACCGAATGGTGAAATTGATTTTATCGCCACCCGACAGAACGATAAACTCTATATTCAGATAACCAAGGAAATTAAGTCGGAGAAGACCGAGAAGAGAGAATATGACCGACTTCTTGAAATCAATGACAATTATCCGAAATACCTGTTGACAACAGATGATTTCGCAGGTGGTAATTACCAAGGTATCAAGACGATGCACATCGCTGATTTCTTACTTTCAAAAGAATATTAAAAGATAGGTAAGAAACCAAATTATACAATGCAAAGCACATCGGTCGTCCCGATGTGCTTTTTCTATCCACCCACCCGTCCTATTTACAAAACCCTTGATTTTTAGAGAAATGTATGGTATTATAAGTGCGGTAAATCACGAGTTTATATCGGGTTGATTAAAAGTCAATTTTACCCACAAATTACCCACGGTACCCACGATTTACCCATAATATCCGAGATTGTGTGAGATTTAAAGATACAATATGAGAGGTTATGAGAACCCCTTAAAAATCACGGTTTTCGGGATATGTTATGAGACCTTGTGAGAGGATACGAGTGGTTTTGTAAAACCCTATGTATATCCCAACGATGAAACCTTTGGACTAATACGTTACGATAACCCAAGATATCTCTCGATATCTTGGGTTGTTTAATAAGTTTAAACCAAAATTCAAACCAATTCATTAAAAATGTTTTGGAGGATGTTATGACTGCAAAAAACAAAAAGAGAATAGTTGTGTTGACTGTTCTCGCCATTATATTGTTGACACTTATTATATGGACAGCTTGGGGAAATACGGCGCTGGAATTGAATACATACACGATCACAAGTGAGAAGTTGCCGGAAGCCTTCAATGGTTACCGGATTGCCCATATATCTGATCTGCACAATGCAGAAATGGGCAAGGATAACGAAAAGCTTTTATCTATGTTGCGTGAGGCTGAGCCGGACATAATTGCAATCACCGGAGATTTAATCGATTCCCGCGATACCAATATTGAAATTGCTCTTCATTTTGCCAAAGAAGCTGTGAAAATTGCACCTTGCTACTACGTAACGGGAAATCACGAAGCACGTGTTTCTGAGTATAACGATCTCAAAGAAGGATTAAACGAATTGGGTGTTATTGTACTGGAAGATGAAAAGGTTGAAATTAAACAGTACGGCGAAAAGATCGTCCTGCTTGGAGTAGATGATCCAAGCTTTCAAACTGACTATTTGCATGGCGACTCCGTAACAGTTATGCGTGGCAACCTACAGGAATTGAAGAACGAAGAATATGCCTATACGGTGCTGCTCTCTCACAGACCTGAGCTGTTTGAAACCTATGTAGAAAGCGGCGTTGATTTGGTTCTTAGCGGACACGCGCATGGCGGACAATTTTGCCTACCATTCGTGGGTGGTTTGGTAGCTCCAAACCAAGGCTTGTTTCCTAAATATGAAACAGGACTATATACCTGCAATAGCACCAATATGCTTGTAAGCAGAGGGATTGGAAACAGTATCATTCCGTTTCGCTTTAACAACCGTCCTGAAGTTATCCTAATCGAGTTGGCAAATCGATGATGGCAACCTTAACCCAATTTAAGCCACAACTTAAACCAATAAATGTTCTGCTATCCGAACTTGTCGGAAGTTATCGAACCCAACGAAACCAAAGCACTATATGGGAACGGAACCTATCGAAGGTTATCGCAACTTATCCGGCTTTGGAACGAAAATTCCCCACAATGAAACCGCTTGACTAATAAGTTCCATAACCCAAGATATTTTAAAATGTCTTGGGTTGTTTTATGGTTTGACGGAGGAATTAAAGTTGATCTGTGAAATGATTTTTAATATAATATCATTTTTTTCTTGACAAATATAAATTCAGGGTGTATAATATCCTCAAATTTAATTCAAAGGCTTTGACGAAGACGGTTTTGAAAACAGTTTTCAGAGAGTCGGCGGTTGGTGCGAGCCGATAATGTGTTTTTAAAGATAACCTATCACTTCCGAGCCGGAAGGCTGAACGAATTGCTATTAGGCTTTCCCGTGATTGCTGCGTAAAGGCATAAGAGTTGTTGGACTCTGAGTGGCAGTTTGACTGCAATTTGAGTGGTACCACGGATGTTAATTCACATTCGTCTCAAAGTTTTTTGAGGCGAATGTTTTTTTATTTTTTATTATAAAATATTTCAAGGAGGAATGTAAAATGAACACAAATAATGCTTTCAATGAGCTCTCGCAGGTGGCTGAACGAATTAAGGAGCTACGTGACATTATGGGCTGGTCTGTTTTGGAAATGGCAGAAAAGACCGATGTAAGCGAGGAAAAATATATTGCTTATGAGAGCGGAGAGACAGATATTCCTTTCAGCTTTTTACATAAATGTGCTTTAGAGTTCGGTGTAGAATTGACCGAGCTTTTAGAGGGTAGCTCTGCGAGACTTTCAAGCTATACCGTAACACGTAAGGGCAAAGGACAGGGAACGGCTAAAGAGGACGGTATCGATATTGCAAACTTAGCTCCCAAATTCAAGGATAAATTGGCAGAGCCCTACTGGGTAAAATACGAGTATTCAGCTTCACAGCAGAATAAGCCGATTTCTCTTACTACCCACTCAGGTCAGGAGTTTGACCTTGTGCTTTCGGGCAGACTTAAGGTTCAGATAGGCGAGCATACGGAAATTCTCGATGAGGGTGACAGTATTTATTACAATTCATCCACCCCTCACGGTATGATTGCGGTTGACGGTAAAGATTGTGTCTTTTGTGCAGTTGTAATGTCGGGTGAGGAGACCGAGGAAACCGTGGTACGCAAGAGCGTTATGTCGGCTAAAAAGTCGGAGAGCCTTATCTGCGAAAAGTTTGTAGAGACGGTAGAGGACGAAACTGGCGCATTAAAGGATATTAAATTTAAAAATACTGATACCTTTAATTTCGGCTTTGACATTGTGGACGAAATTGCCGACAAGTATCCCGACAAGCTTGCTATGCTTCATCTTGACGTTAACAGAACAGAGCGTCGTTTTACCTTTAAGGATATAAAGAGGGCTTCTAATCAGGTTGCTAATTACTTTGCATCTTTAGGCATAGGCAAGGGCGATAAGGTAATGTTAGTGCTTAAACGTCATTATCAGTTCTGGTTCTGTATGGTAGCGCTTCACAAATTGGGTGCAGTTGCAATTCCTGCTACAAATCAGCTTAAAGAGCACGATTTTGAATACCGCTATAATTCGGCAGGAGTTAAGGCTATTGTTTGTACGGCAGACGGTGATACCGCCGATATAGCCGAGGCAGCTGCTAAAAAATGCCCTCAGGTTAAAGAGCTTATACTTGTAGGCGGCAAAAAGGAAGGCTGGCACGATTTTGATAATGAATACGGCTTCTATACAAGAAAGTTTGTAAGAACGGAAGATACTTCCTGCGGTGATGATACAGCCCTTATGTTCTTTACTTCCGGTACTACCGGTAACCCGAAAATGGCGGCGCATAAGCATACCTATGCATTAGGTCATTTTGTTACTGCAAAATACTGGCATTGCTGTGAAAGAGACGGCTTACATCTTACTATTTCCGATACAGGTTGGGGTAAATCCCTTTGGGGCAAATTATACGGTCAATGGCTTTGCGAGGGTGCAGTTTTTGTTTATGACTTTGACCGTTTCGATGAAAATGATATTTTGCCTATGTTTGCAAAATACAATATCACTACCTTCTGCGCACCGCCTACAATGCTTCGTATGCTGATAAGAGGTGACCTTTCCAAGTTTGATTTATCCTCAATTCACCACATGACTACAGCAGGTGAGGCGCTTAACCCTGAAGTATTCAAGCAGTTTAAAGAGGCTACGGGGCTTGAGATAATGGAAGGCTTCGGTCAGACCGAGACTACCCTTGCTATTGCGAACCTTTACGGCACTACACCTAAAATCGGTGCTATGGGTAAGGCTTCACCTCAATTCGATATTGACATAGTAGACCCTGACGGAAATACCGTTCCCACAGGTGAAGTTGGAGAAATCGTAATTCATACCGACAAGGAGATTCCTTGCGGATTATTTAAGGAATATTATCTTGACGCTCAAAAGACAACCGACGCTTGGCACGATGATGTTTATCATACGGGCGATACTGCCTGGCGTGATGAGGACGGCTATTTCTGGTACGTAGGTCGTGTTGATGACGTTATCAAATCATCGGGCTACCGCATAGGACCGTTCGAGATTGAAAGCGTTATTATGGAGCTACCTTATGTACTCGAATGTGGTGTTTCTGCTGTTCCTGACGAGATAAGAGGTCAGGTAGTAAAGGCAAGCATTGTGCTTACAAAGGGTACAGAGCCCAGTGAAGAATTAAAGAAGGAAATTCAGAATTACGTTAAATCACATACAGCTCCTTATAAATATCCGAGAGTGGTTGTATTCCGTGATGAATTACCTAAAACCATAAGCGGAAAGATTCAGAGAAATAAATTATAATGCATTATTATATGTGATTTATTTCAAAAAATGTTGACAAATTTCCAATGTTATGATAAAATTACAATATTCAAAGGCATAGACGAAGAGTGCAAAAACTTAATTACTTTAAGAGAGACGGCGTTCGGTGCAAGCCGTTAGTAAGGGTTTTATGCTTGTAGCTTCCGAGCCGAGGGGAAGAAAGTTCATAAAGGATTAGTAGAACCTCTCCGTGATTGCTGCGTAAAGGCATAGGAATTGTTTGATTCCAAGAGTGGCGGATATAACCGCAATTTGAGTGGTACCGCGGGTGATTGAAGAATTGATTGCTCGTCTCAAAGTCATAACTTTGGGGCGAGCCTTTTGTTATTTCGCCCGTGAACGGAGGAAAAAATGCAACAGATTACAGGTCTTGATTTTAAAATTAAGGAAATGGCGGGGCGTATAAAAGAGCTTCGTGAGATTGAGGGTTTAACACCCGAAGAAATGGCTAAAAAGACCGCCGTTACGGTGGAAGAATACACGTCTTGTGAAAACGGGGAAAGTGACCTTAACTTTGCTTTCATTTATCGTTGCGCATTAGCTTTTAATGTCGATGTTACCGATATTATTGAGGGTTACAGCCCTAAGCTTAAATCTTATACAGTTACTCGTAAAGGTGAGGGTCAGCGCATTGAAAAGGCGCACGGAATGACCTATTATAACTTGGCTTATGCTTTCAAAAACCGTATTGCCGAGCCCTTGTATGTTGAGAGTGTTTACAGTGAAGAAGCACAGCATAAGGATATTGAGCTTACTACCCACGCAGGTCAGGAATGTGACCTTGTAATTTCGGGACACTTAAAGGTTCAGGTGGGTGAGCATAAGGTAGTTTTAGGCCCGGGAGACAGTATTTATTACGATTCCTCTACTCCGCACGGTATGATAGCGGTTGAGGGGGAAAACTGTACCTTCTATGCGATTGTACTTAATCCTACGGGTGAACCTATACCCGAGCTTTCGGATATTAAGCCCGAAAAGATTAAAAAGGAAGTAAAGCCTAAGGTTAAGGATACTAAGGACCGTATTTATAAAAAGTATATTGACATTGAGGAAAATGAGGTTGGAACACCACTTTCCATTAAGTTCAAGAATACCGAAAAGTTCAACTTTGCATTCGATTTGGTTGACGCTTTGGCAGACCGTGAGCCCGAAAAGCGTGCACTTTTACATATTTCCCGTGACGGAACAGAGAGAAGCTTCACCTTTAAGGATATAAAGAAGGCTTCAAATCAGGTTGCTAACTACTTTAAGTCTTTGGGAATCAAAAAGGGCGACAGGGTAATGCTCGTTCTTAAACGTCATTATCAGTTCTGGTTCTGTATGATGGCTTTAAATAAGCTTGGTGCAATCGTAATTCCGGCTACTAATCAGCTCCAGGAGCACGATTTTGAGTACCGCTTTAAATCAGCAGGAGTTACCGCCATTGTTTGCACGGCCGACGGTGATGTTGCAAATCAGGTAGATTTAGCGGCTAAGGGTTGCCCTGAGCTTAAGCATAAAATGATTGTAAATGGTGAAAAGGACGGTTGGCGCACCTTTGACGAGGAATACACTCTTTACAGCACACATTATAATCGCACCGAGGATACACCCTGCGGTGAGGATTTAATGCTGATGTACTTTACTTCGGGTACTTCGGGTTATCCTAAGATTGCGGCGCATAACTATAAATATCCTCTTGGTCATTTCCATACTGCAAAATACTGGCACAATGTTGACCCCGAGGGCTTGCACTTCACCATTTCGGATACCGGTTGGGCAAAGGCAATGTGGGGTAAACTTTACGGTCAGTGGTTGGCTGAAGCGGCAATCTTTGTTTACGACTTTGACCGCTTTGATGCCGCCGAAATACTGCCGATGTTCCAAAAGCACAATATTACTACCTTCTGTGCACCGCCTACTATGCTTCGTATGCTTATAAAGCAGGATATATCCAAGTACGATTTGTCCTCGGTTAAGCACATGACTACTGCGGGAGAGGCATTAAACCCCGAAGTTTACCGTCAGTTCGAAAAGATTACGGGACTTCAGATATTAGAAGGCTTTGGTCAGACCGAAAGCACGATGATTATCGGTAATATGACGGGCGCTTCCCACAAAATCGGCTCTATGGGCAAGCCTGCTCCTATTTATGACGTACATATTGTTGACCCTAACGGTAACGATGTGCCGGTGGGTGAGACGGGTGAAATCGTTATAAATATCGAAAACGGACTTCCTTGTGGTCTTGCTACCTGCTACTACGGTGATAAGGAAAAGACCGCTGAGACCTGGGACGGCAAGTATTACCACACCGGTGATACCGCCTGG
>JAZQHX010000046.1:0-3189 GCA_045540835.1 Acutalibacteraceae bacterium
CGGATCGTAGCCATGTCGTTCTGTGAGCCAAGGAGTTGGAGAGATATTTTGTCTTCCTAAGACCGCTTGGCCCTCCGACTTATCTGCATAAGCACAACGTCAAGACGGGTTGCGTCTACACCCAAAGCGGTAAGCGCACCTTTAAGTCTCGGTACATAACCGTGATGGTCAGCACCCAAAATATCAATTGCCTTGTCGAATCCACGGGTTACAAGCTTGTTATAGTGGTAAGCTATATCGGGCACAACGTAAGTCGGCACACCATTAGCACGTACAAGCACAAAGTCCTTATCGCAACCAAACTCGGTAGCCTTAAACCACAAAGCGCCTTCAAGCTCATAAGTGTAACCGCTCTGTTTTAAAAGCTCAATAATACGTGCGGTTTCACCGTTATTATGAAGTGTACTTTCCTTAAACCATGTATCATAGGTAATGCGGTATTTTTTAAGGTCGGTTTCAAGTCCCTCAATATTCTTAGGCAATGCAAAGGCTACAAGTGCGGCACGTCTTTCCTCCTCGGATTTATTAACAAAGCTGTCACCGTGGATTTCCGAGAACGCCTTTGCGTGAGCAATAATATCCTCACCGTGATAGCTGTCCTCAGGCATTTCAATGCCGTCCTTATAAAGCTGTAAATATCTTAAATCAAGGGAAAGCCCGAATTTATTTATCTGGTTTCCTGCATCATTTACGTAAAATTCACGCTCGGTTTCATAGCCTGCCGCAGACATTACAGCCGCCAGACAGTCACCCAAAGCACCGCCACGGGCGTTACCTATGTGCATAGGTCCTGTCGGGTTAGCGGAAACAAATTCCACAAGAACTCTTTTGCCCTCACCGTAATTACTTTTACCGTAATTCTCGCCCTTTTCAATAACGTCAGCTACTATATCGGCATAATAGCTGTCTGCCAAGAAAAGATTTATAAATCCGGGTCCTGCTATCTCAAAAGACTTAATATATGTGCCGCTGAAATCACATTTCTGCATCAAAGCCTCTGCAATAGCACGTGGTGCCGACTTAAAGGCTCTTGCCCATACCATAGCCGCATTTACTGCATAATCACCGTGTTCACGGTTTGCAGGCACCTCAATAGTAAAATCTGGAAGTACGGTATCACCCATTCCCTTTTCCATTAAAAGTTCTTCTGCCGCACCGATAATGCAACCCTTTATCTGTTCTTTTGTTTTTGCTACTAATAATGACATTTTATTGTACCTCTGTTTCTTTAACATTTATATCAACAATATTTTTACTTACCAATTTTAAATCCGAATCAATATTATACGCAAGCTTGATTTTCCCGCCTTTTTCGGACAAATCGCACTCTATTTCGTCACCGTAAATACCTATCACCATATTGCAGTACGGCGTACTGTAAAAGCAGGTATTACGTGCACCTTTCTCAATAACCATACGGCTGTTTATTGTTCCTTTTCTTTGCAGAACAACCGAATCGGGCTTAATGTAAAGTGAGGTTTTAACCTGTGTACCGTCACCCATCATCTGTCCTTCGTCATAAGAAATAAAAAACTCGCCGTCCTTTATACCGTATCTTCCGTCGGTAGTGAATTCAATGGTATCGGTTTCACCGTCAATACCCTGAACTCCCTTTATATCAATTATAACATCTTTAATCATAAACTCTTTAAACTTACCTGTTCTACCCTTTCTTCGTCAACCGTCTCGCCTAAAAGATTTGAAGCAATATTCCTGAAAGAATCGGGCTTATCGCTTACATAAAAGCTCTGTACACCCTCGCTTTCACTATCGCTAAGCATATTATTTTCGTTTAGGAAATCGTATACAGCTTTTGCGGTTGCCGTTCCTGCGTTAATAAGTGTAACCCCGTCACCTACTACCTTTTTTATTGCATCTGTAAGCACAGGATAATGCGTACAGCCTAAAATCAAGGTATCAACCCCCGCTTCAATTACGGGCTTTAAGTAACGCCTTACCGTTTCCAGTACCACAATATCATCAGGCGAATACCAGCCTTCCTCTACAAGCGGTACAAACATTGTGCAGGCGCAGGCAGTAACCGTCACATCATCCAAAACCGATAAAATATATTCTGCGTGCTTTCCGCTTTTAACGGTAGCCGCAGTACCCAACACGCCGATTTTTCGGTTTTTGGTTTTTTCCGCCGCAGATTTCGCTGCGTGAGACACAACCTCAAAATAAGGTACGGGTAAATCCTTTGCGATGTCCGATGCAACCGAAGACACCGTACCGCAAGCGGCAATAATAAGCTTTACATCTTTTGAAAGCAGGAATTTTTCGTCCTCTGCAGCATACTTTTTAATAGTTTCCTGACTTCTTGTACCGTAAGGCACACGTCCCGTATCACCAAAATAAACAATATCCTCATTCGGTAAAACACGTCGAAGCTCCTTAACGACCGTAAGACCACCAAGCCCCGAATCAAAAACACCTATAGGACGTCTGTCTGCCATAAAAGCAACCCCCAAAAATCTATTCATTATATAATAACATATTCTCGCCCTTTTCGCAATACCTCATTTTTGGATAAATCTTGTTTTTTATCACAAATTTTGTTCTATTATATCATTAAAACAAAACGAAGTTAAAGACAATGGACAGTTCTGTGTCTTTACCTAAAAGTATTGACGAATTCAAATACAGTAGCTATAATAAATATATTAAAGTTTCTATAATGATTGATTTGGGGGCCATAACACAGGGGACCTTCCCCTGTGTTACCCTGTGTTAGTAATAGACATTTTTATTGAGAAGTGATATAAGATGAAGAAGAAAACTTTTTTTATAATTAACATTTGTGTAGTGATGTTGTTTGCTATTTATTTGGTAACTGCGTTGTTTATTGATTATCCAAAATATGTAAAAACAATTATTTTATCAGTATATTTTTCATATGCAGTAATGCGTGCCATTTATTTTATTAAACAATTTAGACAGAAGAACTAACACAAAGGAACACAGGCAAAGGAACACACATAACACAGGGGACCGTCCTCTGTGTTAGTATCTGGCGGTGCTATTTGGTAAGGAGAATAACTATGATCAACAACAAATACGATATTATTTATACATTTAAAAAATCCTATCATATATCATATAATAAAGATTATTTTTGTTGTGTTGGTACAAATGTATATTTATATGATTTGAAAGACGGAAAATTAGTATCCACATTTAAGGATATTA
>JAZQHX010000047.1:0-6063 GCA_045540835.1 Acutalibacteraceae bacterium
TTCTTAGCCGAAACAACAAAATCATCAAAGTAAATAAGAACCTTTGAATACTGTCCCGTTACCTTAAGTCCTAAATACATATACTCGTTTTCGTTTTGCGGCTGAAAGGTTATAGTAGCCTTTTTCCACCTACCGTCAGTACCGTTTTTCTTGTCAATTTCAAGCGTGGTACTTCCTAAAACGGTTTTACTGTCACGAATCATAAAATCATCGATAACACCGCTACCTAAACCACCACTGTAATAACTGAATGTAATCTCATATTCGCAGTCATAATCGAGTGCAAACTTGCCGCCCTGTGCCTCGGGCATTATAAACGCAATATTATAAGTGTTTCTTGAGGGCGGATCGTATTTTAAAACCGAGGTTTTATTACCTGCAAATCCGCTTGACGACTTATCGTAGCTCCAAGCTGTACTGCCGTTATATTTCCCAGAAACCGCTTCTTCAAAATCGAAGGTATAATCTGTATTGTCCGAACCCGAAACCGCAATCGAACCTAAAACCAAACTTAAAACGAGGACTACGCACAGCACAAGCTTGCTGTAAAAAAAGCTATTGTTAATTCTTTTCACAATAAAATCCTCCTTTTAAAAATGGTCGGCTATTTCGCCTAAGTCCTTGGTCTGATAAATGTGAATATAATCAACCTCAAACTCAGATACGGTAGTTTTATCAGGCATAGGGATAGAACTGTTAACTCCGATTTTGTTATAACCAATTCTTATTTCCTTAAGCTGTGTAAACATATCCATACGGTCTTTGTTCATACTGTATTCGCCAAACTTGATACCGTCAAAATAGAAGTTAATCGAATCCTCCGTGATTTCACAGCCGTATGTATGCCAGGCATCGTAAAGTTTTTCGTCATCCGGCAGGGTGATTTTTCTTGCAAACCAGTGTGCATCGCCCTTATTTATATGCTTTGAAACAAGATTATTGGTAGCATCAGGCTCAAACCACCACAAATGGATATTTGCAGCAAACTGATTATCAATACTAAACTGTTCCATAAGGTCAATTTCGGGTGAATTAGGATAAGCGTTATAGTTTCTTGTTATCCAGAATCCCGGATAAACACCCTTACCCTTAGGCAGCTTTGCACGCATTTCAAGATAACCGTAATCAAAGGTAACCTTGCCTCGGGATACAAGCTCGGGCGCCTGCACCCAGTCAATTAAATCATCGCTGTGAAGTTTAAACACAAGCTTGCCGTCTTTAACGTATCTTACACGTTCATCTTCGGCATAGGAAACAGTACCGCCCGTAGCTATACCCGTAACGGTGTTAAGGTATCCGGGTCTGTTTATCCAGTTAGACAGACTGTCATCATCAAATTCGTCTGCAAAAGCAAGGTTGTATTCGGTGTCAGATTCGGAATACTTACCGCTTATATTAAGATTTGCCTTAACAAGCGAAGACTGCTTCTTTTTAACAGAAGCCGAAGCAATATCGTAAAAAGCCTTGGTTGCCCTTGATAACGAATAGGTATGACCTGCATTTATAACTATTTTTTTACCGTCCTGCTTTACAAAGTAGGAATCTCTGTCAAGGTTATTATTGCTTTGTCTGCGGTTGGTGTCTCCTACAAGAATCTCATAGGAGGATTCCTTGGTTTTTGTGTCTATACAAAGCGGAATTTCATATCCCGTTGCCTCACGCACATCGTCAATAAAAGAATTGATATATCGCATATAGATAAAGGAGGTTCCCTGCGGTATAACGATTTTCCATTGACGGAAATCAACACCTGCAATCTTTGCGGTCTTGATGATAGGATTCTTTTGATGCACATAGCAGTATCCCTTTTTCATACTGGGATAATCTTGTGACAAAAATTCTTTTATAAATAAGTCTACTGCCTTTTCGAGTGCCCCCGTAGACAACCCTGCAATCGCAATGTTACCATCCTTTTCAAGAATAACAAAATCGTTAGCATTCTTATTCTTGTTCTTTTCCAACAGCTCATAAGCGTCCTTGGAAATCTGACGGTTGGTATTACCAACAAGCAATTCCAACTGACCTTCGGAAGCAGGTGTTGTATCATCAGCAGGAGGAGCTAAGGTAGTGTACTTATCATGTGCTATCAAATAAAGTCTGTTTACAAGCAAAAGCTCCGATTCTTCCATATCGGAAGGATAAAAGAACATATGCGTGAAATAATCAAACTCGTTCAAATAAAGGGTATCTTCAACATAATCATCGACAAAGTCATCGGTATAATCGTCCGATGTATCGTCTGAAGAAGTATCGTCAGTATCCTCTGGCGGTGTTTCTGTGGTATCGTCCTGAGAAGATGTGATTTCATTATTTGAAGCATTTTTATTGGGCTTCTTTGTATCCTTTGTAAACGGGAAAAATACAATTGCCAGAATAATAGCAATCACTAAAAGGAGCGAAACAGCAGAAATTATAATAAACTTTTTACTTTTAAAATTTATTTTTGCCATTTAACAGCCTCCTTTTTTTAGAAATTATCATATATGTTCCAGTAAGACAGCAAGCCGAAATCACACACAAAACAATATTTAAAGCAAGCTTGCTTTTGTCCCCCGTTTCGGGCGATTGTTCGTCCTCATCGGCTATTTCATCTTCGCTTGAGCCTACATTTCCCGAATTAAAATTCTGCGCATCGAGTTTTCCTATAATCACCGATTCGCCGTTTTCAAATTCGGTATCCTGCGGTACCCACTCAATTGAAAAATCATCAAAATAAATACTGTTTTGACCTTTAGTGAATACTGCCAGATACTTTTCATATACCGTCATTATGTAGCTGACCTTTACCCATTTTCCTTCGGGTAAATCGCCTACCGAAACAACGGAATAACAACTGTCATCATCACAAGCCCATGAGTAAGCGACAGCCCTTGTTTGTGCGAGTTCTATATCCGTTTCGGGGTTCTTTGCCTTATCCACCTTTACCGCAAAGGATATTAAATACTTTTGGTCGGGAATCAAGTGCTCCATTGAATTATCAAAAACCACAAAGCCCTTTTTAAGGTCAGTTCCGCCAATTCTGTGTATAGAATTAGGCTTGGATACCGCATTTGACGATTTATTACCCTTTTTGGTAGAGTCATAAACCTCTATATCCAAATCATAACCCAACGAGCGACCCGTATGGTCATAGGTGTCGTCAAAATTCTGTATCTGCTTTAGCTTTGCCCATTTAGCATATATCTTTTTGCTGTAATAAAAAGCATCGTCATAAAAATCGTTTATATACCAGTTATCCTCACACCAGCCGAGGAACTTGTATCCGTCCCTTACCGGCTCTTTGATTTTAAGCGGTGCTTCTTCCTTTCCGGTAAGATAATGCGAATTTTCACCGTCATTATGGTCTACTATCATAATAACCGAATGCTTTTTCGGAACCGAAACCTCGGTTATCTCTATATCGTCTATAAAAATATCGGATTTGTTATTATCCTCACCCTTAATATAGAAGGCAAGATAATTTTCCTCCTCGGAAAACAGCTCGGTATATACATAATAGGTTGCGTGCTTCCATTCGTCCTCTTTAGAAAGAACAAACACTCCGCCGAATACCTGTGTTCCGGTATAAAGTGACGTTCCGCTGGTTATGGTCTCAAAATAAGCAGGATTCTGCGCATAATTTCTATAAGAAAAGCTTATTTTATACAGCGTATGATTCTTAACCGTAACACGATTTCCGTCCTCGGTTATAAGAAGTCTTCTTGCTCCGTAAGCGCCTATATCACGGTATTTAAGGCTCTTTCCGGGTGAATTAAAGCTCTCAGACGAAATAGCCGTCTGTATTCCTACCGCATCCTTGTACGGAACATCATAACTTTCACCGTTAAAGTCTATATAATAACCGTTTTTAATCCATTTGGCGTATAAAGTAAGATTCCTGCTGTAAACCGCATCATTGAATTTTTGCGTTAAAGCCTTGTCGGTATACCAGCCTGCGAATACAAAACCGCTTTTAGTAGGTGTGTCTGGTAAAACAATATCTCTGTTAAGCAGTCCTTTTATGCTCTCTACAGAATTACCGCCATTTGTATTGAATTTAATTATATATTCGGGTGCTTTGCCTATTTCCTTTATCTCAATCTGGTCAAGATAAATGTAAACATTATTACCCATTCCGGAATTTATATAGGGGTAAAATCCAATAGTAAGCGCATTGCAATCCTCGCCCGATAATGAACCGAAAGCCGAATCGGTGGCAATATCAACCGTTTTTTCAATCCAGGTGTTTTTATCTGTATTAACCGTCACAAGCTTTTTAGCACGCCCGATTTCCTGACGGTATTTAGAGGAATTAGGTGTAAGAAAGCTACTCGAAAAGAAGGCTAAATCGACACTGCAATCGGTACTTCCCTCAAGCATATATCTGAACTTAATTCTGTATTGTGTAGAGCTTTGTAATTCTATCGCATCGGTACCGTCTAAAGATAACAGAGCAAAAGCGCCGTTTTTGGCATTCTCTATTTCCCATTCATACCCGTAACGCAAGGAATGGCTACCCTTAAAGGCGTTATCCTTATCCGTGCTGATTATGATTCCGTTTTCACTGGTCTGGGGATAACCCAGCTGATATTTTTCAAAATCAACTGTGCCGTTTACATTACCGTCGGCAAACGCAGTTATCCTCAAAGACAGTGAAAAAAGAATTGATATTGCAAGCAGACAAGAAATACTTCGTTTTAAGATGTTCTTTTGTAATCTCATCTTTTCCAATCACTCTACTTTACTGCTTTTATCATATCGTTTGCCTTTGAAACGGCATTTTCAATCTTATTCTTAGACTGCTGGATTCCCTTATTAAGCTGAGAAGCATTAAGGTTAAGGAAAATTTTATCAATTTCGGAATAACCGTATGTATAGGTTATAGCAAGCGGTCCTTTACAGATAAACATATAATCTGTGCTCGGAACGGTTCTCTTATTAAGAATGTTTGCAAAATTCTTAGCCTTGGCGTTTGCATAGTAATTATCAAAATTCCAGTTTTTCTCGTCAAGGTAATAGTCAAGGAATTTGCCCGCACCCTTAGGATTGGGAGCGCCCTTCATAAGACCGTAAGCGAACATAAGTGAAGCACGGGGATAATCCTTATCACTCTTCTTCATCTTAGGCAGATAGGTAAAGCCCCAATCGGATTCCTTCATTGCGCTGAAATAACCGCCTGCCTGCAATGCACTACAATCATTTATAGCCATACCGCAGGTACCTGCAACCAATTTTGCGGTATTGTAGGTAGGATTGAAATAGCCAGCCTTATGACCGTCAAGAATGTATTCCCAAACTTGGGTAAATTCCTTTTCATCGGTTGAGCGGTAGAAGGACTGCTTTTTGGAATCGTACTTAACGTAAGATGCACCGTATGCAGCCATAAAAATAGGTGTGGAGAAGTGTGCTCCTACATATTCGCTACCCATACCTGAAATCTGCTTTGCAGCTTTTGCAAAGGTGTCCCAGGTCCAGTTATTGTTCTTTACATAGTCTTCAGGACTTGTAATGCCTTCAAACAAAGATTTATTATAGGAAAGTACAAAGTATTTTAAATCCCATGTTGCGTTAACAAGATAAACCTTACCGTTTATGGTTGCGGTATTAACAATTGTCTTGTCCCATTTTTTATCCTTAATGTTGATACCTGAATTGGTTATAGGCTGTGCAAAGGAAATTGTTCTGGGGAATTCCTGGTTGTCTATAAAAATGTCAACCGGCTTACCTGCACTCATTCTTGAAGCAAGCTTTACTACATAGTCATTTTGTGTTACGGGAACTACGCTTACCTTAATTCCTGTAGCCTTTGTGAATTCCTGAATTACTCTGCCACGTTCTGTACCGTTAAAATCCTCCCAGCTTGCAAAGGTAACGGTTGTTCCACGCAAGGAATCCTTTCCTTCGTTTTTGGAGGTAGTTTCCGATTTAGAGGATTTTGATGCAGTAGAAGCATCAGCGGAACCCTTATCGGAAGATGAATCGGTATTGCTTTGAGCAGAGGTATCGGTCGAATTATTCTCGGTTCCCGTACCCTCGTCTGTGCTTCCTGCAACTGTGCTGTCGGAAGCTGCGTCAGACGACGTT
>JAZQHX010000048.1:0-6806 GCA_045540835.1 Acutalibacteraceae bacterium
CTGCAGCAGAACTTATGAATAAAGGTATTCTTTACCCTTTAGGCAGAACAATGGTTCTTGACGGTGCAGTTGAAATGGATCACGTTAACACCGGATTTGTTTTAAAGGGTAATTTTGAAGGCGATGTTAAAGCTGATTTTACCACTAATCGTACAGGTTCATTACTTAACGTAAGCATTGATGGCGGCGAAAATAAAGTTGTTGATTTAAATCTTGATGGTCTTACAACTCTTGCAGAAGACCTTGATAAAGGCGAGCATACTATTGAGGTTATTAGTGGTACCTCAACAAAATATTCAACAACACCTGATACCGAAACAGGTACTCAAGCTTTTGATGGTACTTTAAAACTTAATAAACTTTATTATTCAGGAATACCTATGACCTATGAAAGCGATAAAACTTCAAAAATTCTCTTTATCGGTGATCAAATTACCTGTGGTATAGGTCTTGGTACTAATCTAATCGAAGGCGGATACAAGGAAAGCAACGCTTATTATTCATACGCTTCCGTTTTAGGAAGAATGCTTAACGCTGAGGTTGAAGTAAATGCCCGCTGCGGCGCAAAGGTTTGTCACTTCGTTTGGGCAGATTGCGGTGCTTCTAATAACGAAGGCAGAGGCAAAGGCCTATGTAATGGTATTGACTGGTTGAAGTCGATAAATGTTAGAAACAGCACACAGTATGATTATGCAAATAATCAGCCCGATATAGTTGTTATCAATCTTGGAACAAATGATATTCCTTACGCAAAAGATGAAAACGGTAATTGGGTTGATATTTGGGACGATACAGGTAACAAATATTCTGAAGAGGTTCCTCC
The DNA here is from genome assembly GCA_045540835.1 of Acutalibacteraceae bacterium. Classification (GTDB taxonomy): domain Bacteria; phylum Bacillota; class Clostridia; order Oscillospirales; family Acutalibacteraceae; genus UBA737. Next base: position 824 of record JAZQHX010000048.1, read on the forward strand.
GCTTCTTAATAGAGTTCATACTCTCTATCCTAATGCGAAAATTGTTTGGACAGTTGGTATGATGGATAGAAATACCGAGATTTCACAGGAATATATCGGTTATTTCAAGAATTATGTTGAAACCTGGTCTGCTGAAAACGATAATGCTGCGTATTTCCTTGATTTATCAAGCATTGCTGACCGTAGCGGTCACAACGGACATCCCACAATTTCAGGACACACTGCAGCAGCAGAAGAACTTTATGACTTTGTATTAGATAATAATATCGGAATCAATGTAAGCAATTTGGCTGAACTTGACTCCGTTCAAAAAAAAAAATAACTCAGTAACACTTTCGGTAAATACTGTAGAAGGTGCTACCGAGAATTTAGAGTTAACCTTTCCAAAAACCGGTGGTATAAGACTTAGCGGTGCTAATAAAGGCATACATGAGGCTGAAGAAAATTATAACATCACCTGCCAAACGGCAGGTGATGTTATGGTGATTACTGCCGCTAACGGTAATTATGTTAATCTTACGAAAAAGTTAAATGATTGGTCTATCGACCTTTACAATTCTTCAAATGAAAGAGTAAAATCAATTAAGGGTAGTCAGATTGTCTTTTTCTACAACGATAACGCTGAGATTATCAAGACTAAAATTACAGGTAATGTTAGTGAAAATGAAAAATTCACAGGTCTTGGCGAGAGGTTTAACGGTCTTGTTCAAAACGGGGATGTTATAACCCTTTGGAACGAGGACTGCTTAAATTCCAATTTTTCTACAAATAGTGATAAAACCGCAAGTTATATAAATATACCCTTGCTTAACAGCACTGAAGGTTATTCAATTTTCCTTAACAGCACCTACAAAACGGTGGCTGATATTGCTGCAACAGATGAAAATGCTTATACACTTACAACAAACGGTGATATTTTTGATATTTATTGTTTTGTAGGCGAAACTAATGAAAATCTTAATAGCTATACAAATTTAACAGGAAAGTCATCCTTGCCGCCTAAGTGGGCATTCAGTTATATGGCAGGTAACCACGCTAAAGTATGGGCTAAAAACAATGACCCTGTACAAAACTTAAAGATTGTTATGGAGAAGTATAACGCTCTTGGAACAATTCCTTCGGCAGTATACGGAGAGTACGGTCCCGAATATGCGGAAGAATCTTACAGTGTTGTTGCACAGTATGGCTCAAGGATGATAGGCTGGCAAGATAGCGGTATGTATTTTGAGTCCGTCGATAAATATATGGATGGAATTGATGGAGAGTATCCGCTTATTAAAACACTTAACAGTAATAAAATCTATATGTCAGGCGGCAGTTCGGGTGACGCTTATATTGATTTTACCAATCCGCTCGGAAAGCTTATGTTTAAAAACCGCATTCTTTCAAGAGTTAATTTGGGCTGGAAAGGCGGTATGATTGACTTCGGTGACGATGTGCTGGTTAACAGTATAAGCCATAACGGAATGAGCGGTGACCAGATGCACAACCTTTACCCATATTATTATACAAAGGGTGTCAGCGAAGCATTAAGCGAGGTTATTGGTGATGATTACTTTGCTTTCTCACGTTCGGGTGCTGCAGGCTCACAACAATATATGGGAGTTTTCCTAGGCGACCATCCGTCAACATTTGAAGGACTTAAGCAAAGTCTTTCAGGTGGCTTGTCACTTAGTTCATCTGGTTATTCAATCTGGGGCAGTGACCTTGGCGGACATGGCAAGCAAAGTGATACAAACGATGCTGATTTATATAGGCGTTGGTTACAGTTTGCTACATTTAGCCCATTAATGCGCGCTCACGGTCTTACAGATCGCAATCCTTGGTCTTATGAAGAAGGATTTTTGATTTTTAAAACCAATATGAACGATGAGTTCAAGAAATATTATTGGCTTAGAGAAAACTTCGTTGATGCGATTTATAGTAGCGCAATCAAGAGTAGTATTGACGGCTCTGCTATGACACAACCACTTATGAACGCATTCCCAAATGAATCAGCCCTTTATTCTGTTGAAGATGAATATATGTTCTGTGATGAACTTTTGGTAGCTCCTGTAATTGAAGCTAATGCTACATCAAGAAAGGTTACATTACCGAACGGAAATTGGGTTAATTTCTGGACAGGTGAAGTGGTTGAAGGTGGAAAAACGATTACAGTTTCAGCGGATAAGAGCACAATTCCGTTGTTCTTGCGTTCGGGTGCAGTTATGCCTGTTAGAATTAACAGTGATTTCAAATTCGGCGCAGACCTTAATGATGCCGAAATTATTAATGCATTAATGGTTACTGCTGCTGATGAAGCACGTAATGTTACAGTATATACGAGTGAAACCGAGAGTGAAACCTATTTGGTTTCAAAAACAGAGTCGGGTGCTACTTCATTAAAAGCAGAAAATGGTTCTGATGTTAGAATGTTTATACTCAAGGGTGTAAAGGTTTCATCTGTTACAGTTGACGGTAACGCGCTTAGCAGTAAAACTAATACACCGTCAAGCCAAAATACAGGCTTTAAAGTTTCAGGAAACGATACTTATGTTTTCTTGCCTGAGGGCGAATGGAATGAAATAGTTATATCAAAATAATTTTTATATAAAACATAATATTTTCATGGAGACCGTAATGGACGCCTGAAATTCTGTAAGGAGGAAGTTTATGAGGAATAAATACAGGGTGTTATCTGTCATATTAGCCTTTGTTTTAACGGTTGGCACGGTAATCCCCGCTACCTTCATCGCATTGGCTAATACCAGATATATTGATGAAGATTGCTCCGCTAAAAACACCTATGATGAAGAGGGTATTAAATATTCTTCTGATGAAATTGAGGTGGATGGAGAAATATCCTATGTCACTGCAATAGATGCTGTGGGCATTGGCGAGTATAAGCTTTCTCGTCATGGCAAACTTGTTGATAATTCGGGTGTTTACGGCAGTAATGCAATACGTTTTTATCAGGTCAGAGGTTCAAGCGAGACCGATAAGGATGTATCGTATATTCGAATTCTCAACTCCGGCGATAGTAATTATAATTGGTTTGTTCCAAACGCTAAATCCAAATACAAGGTAAAAATCAGTTACAAAACAAATAAGACCTATAAATTTGTTATTCGTGAGGTCGGCGCTTTTGGTGAAATCGGTTATGATGATAACACTTTAAGTGTTTTCACCAACGAATCAGTTGAAGATGGCTGGAGCATTGCATCGGCAGAATTTACAACCGATAAGAATACAACTTCGATTTATATTGCTGTTGTAACTGAAAACGGAGAAAGAGATAGCGAAGCAGAGGTTTACATTGATGATGTAGCGATATCGCTTCCCGAGAAGATTCAGGAATATGTAGAGGGTTCAACCTATACTAACACTCTTAATGTGGACGGTTTAACTGCTGACGGATGGACGGCATCATTTTCTTCCAATCCACAAGGCGGTGTGGCTTTCTCCTCTGCTAAAATAGGCGATTATTACGAGTCTTGGGGTAAAGGCGCTGCCAACCTCACCCGTAGACAACATAAGAATCTTAACTGGTCAAATAATTGGGATAAGTCTAATGTTTTCGGCAATATGGCGGCACTTACTTATACTGCTAAAAAGTATAAGTATTTCACAATGACCTTTGATTATAAATTTGACAAAAATAGTTATCCCTGGCCTGTAGTTACCTTTAATCAACAAAGTACAACACCTCAGATGTTCTATCGAACAAGTAGGGGAGTTTCAAATCCTACCTACAGTGAAGACCCAATCGGTGTGCATTTTGAATACGAGGGACATATAAATATTTCGGGTAAAAAGACCGAAATTTTAAGAAAAACTGCAAGCCCGTCGCTTGTTGGTACTGAATGGCACAAAGCCCAAATAACCGTAACTCCCGGAAAAGTTTATATTGCAGTTTTTAATGCGGACGGTACAGTTGCAAACGAACTGACTACCACCTTAGATGCAGGTTATCTGGGCGGTTATATAGCTCTTATGCAGAATGGCGTCAACTTTTTCAGAAACTTGTCTGTAACCGAATTGATTTATGACAACGGTTATTCAAGCTCCCTTAATGTAAACGCCTTGGATTTGGATGGATGGAAAGCTTCTTTCTCTTCTGACCCACAGGGTGGAGTTGCATTTGCTGACATGACGAAGGTCAGCGACCTTTACGAATCTTGGGGTAACGGAGCGAATATTACCCGAAGACAAGGTCAAAAAGAGGGAATTAACACCTCTAACAATTGGGATAAGAAGAATGTTTTGGGTAATATGGGCGCACTTATATATACTGCTCAAAGGTATAAATATTTCACATTAACGGTGGAATATAAATTCAATAATAACAATGGTACTCGTCCTATTATTACCTTTAATCAACAAAATACAACTCCCCAGATGTTCTATAAAACAAGTAATGCTGTTAATAATCCAACCTACAGCGAAGACCCGATTGGGGTGTATTTTGAATATGAGAGTCATATAAACATTTCAGGCTCAAAGACCGGAACTTCAAGAAAGCCTATAAGCTCATCGCTTGTTGGTACCGAGTGGCACAAAGCCCAAATTACTGTCACCCCAGGTGAAGTTTATGTGGCTGTTTTCAAAGCAGACGGTACGGTAGCAAATGAATATACTGCAAATCTGGATTCGAGCTATGAGGGCGGATATATTTCTCTTATGCAGAACGGTATCAGCTTTTTCAGAAATATTTCAATAACTGAAATAGAAATTGTTGATGAAGTGGTCGATAATACCTATAATTCCGAACTGAAAAATATCAATAATATGTCGCTTGACGGTTGGAAGGCTTCTTTCTCAGCTAATCCACAGGCAGGAATTGACTTTACAAATGCTGCGAATATAAGCGACTACTATGAGTGCTGGAGCGGTGGTATCACCCGTAGGCAGATAGATATTAACTGGTATAACAACTGGAATAATGCTAATACATTCAGCAAAATGGGCGCACTTACCTATACTGCTCAAAAGTATAAGTATTTTACTATGTCGGTTGAGTATAAGTATGGTAAAAAGAATGATAGTGATACTAATTTCAAGAATTATCCCAGACCTATTATTACTTTTAATCAGCAGAACACAACTCCGCAGATGTTCTATAAAACAAGTACTGCAGTTCCTGAACCGGCGTACAGTGAAGAACCAATTGGTGTGTATTTTGAATATGAGGGTAGTATAAACGTTTCAGGTAAAAGAACAGGAATCGAAAGAAAAGCAGCTAATCCTGCGATTATCGGTGCAGATTGGCATAAGGCAGAAATCACTGTAACACCGGGCAAGGTTTATGTTGCCGTTTATAATGATGACGGTACCGTAGCAATCGAAAATACAGTTTCCCTTTCTCAGGATTATGAGGGTGGATATATTTCACTTATGCAAAACGGTTTAAGCTTTTTCAGGAATATTTCAATAACTGAGTTTTCGGTTGTTAATATGGCGCAAAATGAAGATACCGAGGTTGAGGTTGTAGATTTAGATGAAACTAAGATTGGTAATACAATTCTTGTGTCAACTAAATCAAAAAGGTGGTATGACTTTAAATCGGTATCTGCCGTTAGTGAAAGAGGAGTTTCCTATAAAATCAGCGAATTTGATACTGATTTATATAAAATTGAAGGTGCAAAGCCATCAAGGCTAACCGTTACTTATGAAAAGCGCAAGCTTGATTATGACCCTGAATATACTTTAAAATATTATTTTGATTGGGAAGAAGAACTTGAAGATTTTACCGCTTCAAGAACTTGCCATCCGGATGAAGCTGCACTTGAAACGGTTAAGACAGGCGATATATGGAAAATCACCGACAATATACTTACCAAACCGAAAATTGACTATACAGGTACTACACAAAGAGGTTCATATTTCGCCGATACAAATATATTGATGCTTAAAGATATGAAATTTCGTAATTTTGAGCTTACCTTACAGTATAAGCATGGTAAATCAGGTGGTTATGCTGGAGGCATAATATTTGGTATCGAGG
>JAZQHX010000049.1:0-5229 GCA_045540835.1 Acutalibacteraceae bacterium
ATTCGCCCTTTAATATTTCATTAGTAGCTTCGGGATTTTTGTAGTAGCATTTCATAACGCCTTCGCCCTTAACGGCAAGCTCTCCTACTTCACCCTTATTAACAGCGTTGCCGTTTTCGTCAACTATTTTAGTCACCCAAAGATAGCCTGCTTTTCCTATGGCGCCTACTTTATGTATATTTTCTACACCCAAGTGCACACAACCCGGACCAATTGATTCCGAAAGTCCGTAATTGGTATCATAATCATGCTCTGGGAAACGCTCTTTCCAGCGTTTTATTAGTGATGGAGGTACCGGCTGAGCACCAACATGCATAAGTCGCCAACCCGATAGGTCATAATCCTCCAATTTAAGCTCGCCCCTGTCTATGCAGTCAAGTATATCCTGCACCCACGGCACTAAAAGCCATACGATTGTTGCCTTTTCGTCCGATGCCGTCTGCAATACCCATTCGGGCTTTACGCCACGCAATAACACCGCTTTGCCGCCCGTAAGTAGTGAGCCGAACCAATGCATTTTAGCTCCCGTATGATAAAGGGGCGGAATACATAAGAAAACATCGTCCTTAGTCTGGCTGTGGTGATTTTGCTCGGTTTTACAAGATGCCACCAAAGCAGCATGACGGTGGAGTATAGCCTTAGGGAAACCAGTTGTACCCGAAGAAAAATAAATTGCCGCATCGTCGCTGTCACTAAGTATTACAGGTGGTACTGTTGACGAACAATAATAGGTCATTTCGTTATAATTATCGGCATAATCGGGGGTGTCCTCTTTACTTCCCACAAAGAAATAATTATCAACATCATCTATACCGTCAACTATACTGTCAATTCGTTCGGTAAATTCGGGACCGAACACAAGCATTCTTACATCTGCCAAATCAAGGCAATACTTGATTTCGTCCGCTGAATAACGGTAGTTCATAGGCACTACCAAAGCGCCCGTCTTTAAAATTCCAAAATAAATCGGTAACCATTCAAGGCAGTTCATTAAAAGAATTGCTACCTTGTCTCCCCTTTTAATACCCTTTGTAAAAAGAAGATTTGCAAAGCGGTTGGCTTTGGTGTCAAACTCTTTCCAGGTAATTTCACGGCGATACTTGTTACCCTCAGAAGCTGTATCAATAAGATTAAACTCTCTCCAAGTGATATTCTTTTCAGGCTGTTTTTCGGGATTAATTTCCACCAGCGCTGTATCGTTAGGATAAATTTTAGCATTACGCTCCAAAAAATCGGTAATCGGCATTTTCAAACCTCTCAAAATTCATACTTTAACGCTTTAATGCTTTGCTACATAAAAGCGTTAAAGTAATTATAGCACAACATTTTCCTTTTGTCTACTGTTTTTTTAAAAAAATAAAATATATATTGATTTCATACCGCTTTAAATGGTATAGTTAGTTGAAAAGAAATCCAAATTACTTCTTTTACAAATAATTACTTTCGAAAGAGGAATAGTCATGAATGATAAAGAATTAAGAGAAATACGCAGGCGTTTCAGACCTGACAAAAGCAATATTTTAAAAATCAAGGGTTGTCTTGTAAACGGTGAAAAGACAATTGTTTCGCAGTTCAGCCAGCCGATTGCCTCCTGCTCACAGGAAGAAAGCGAAAAGCTTTTATCTATTATGAAAAAATCCCTTTCGGGAGCACTTGGAGTTAATCTTCTCGATTTAGAGTGGAACGGGACTGCCGCATTAGAGTCAGACGAGCACAAGCTTTTATGCGAAATCAGGAAATCGGGACTTGATAATGAGGAACTACTTTCAAAATTCTACCAAAAGGTAATTGACAGTATTACCTTTGAAGGCAGTTATGTTATACTCTTAGGTGCTGACAATTACGATGTTTTCTCCTATTCAGCCGATGGCGAAAAGGCAGATTCCTCGGAGCTGTTTTCATACTTTATTTGCAGTATATGCCCCGTAAAGCCATTGAACGCAGGGCTTTATTTCCGTCAGTTTGATAACACATTCAGAGCAATTGAGGAACACACAATGCTTCAGAATCCCGAAATCGGATTTATGTTCCCCGCCTTTAACAACCGCTCTGCCGATATATATTCAAGCCTTTACTATACCAAGGATATTGGAAATACCCACCCGCAGTTTGTAAATAATATTTTCGGTCTTGAAGCCCCAAAATCCGCTCCCGTTAAAAAGGATAATTTTGAAAGTTGTCTTAAGGAGACCCTCGAAGAAGACTGTGACTTTACGGTTGTGCGTTCGGTGCACAATCAAATTTCCGAAATGGTTGAGGAACATAAAAACTCCAAAGAAGATGAACCTCTAAAACTTTCAAAGCACACATTGAAAAACGTCCTTGAATACTGCGGTGTAGACGGTGACAAGGTGGAGCAGTTCGGCGAAAAATTCGAGAATAAATTCGGCAAGAATGCTGAAATAGCACCTAAAAGCATAGTAGATGTTAAAAAGTTTGAATTAACCACTCCCGATGTTACAATAAAGGTAAATCCCGAGCGCACCGACTTGGTTTCAACCCAAACCATAAACGGTGTAAAGTACATACTTATACGTGCAAGCGAGGGTGTAGAAGTAAACGGAATAAATGTTGATATTAAAGAATAAAATAAAATAAAAAACTGTCTGTAGCCTTGTTTTCTTAGAGCTACAGACAGTTTTTTCTATCAGTTTACTTTTTTGCCGAATCCTTTATTACTATGGATTTAATAATCGGCTGATTTTCCTTTAATACCGTTCCGTTAGAATCAATAACGGGTGTTTCCTGTGCAATCTTATCTACAACCTCCATACCGCTTAAAACCTCTCCGAATGCGGCATAGTCACCATCTAAATGTTCGGCTGCAGCGTGCATAATGAAAAACTGTGAAGAAGCGCTGTTAGGGTCCATTGCACGTGCCATAGATATTACTCCACGCTTATGCTTAATATCATTCTTATATCCATTGTTGCTGAATTCGCCAACAATGTTTTCGTCACTTCCACCCGTGCCGTTACCCATAGGATCTCCGCCCTGAATCATAAATCCGCTTATGACTCTGTGGAAAGTAAGTCCGTCATAAAAGCCTTCCTTTGCAAGCTTTACAAAGTTAGCTACTGTAATAGGTGCCTTATCTCCATAGAGTACAAGCTCGATTTCGCCGTAATTCTCAACCGTTATTACCGCCTTATAATCCCCTATTTTTTCAACCTCGCTTTGTGTTTCAACATCGCTTTGTGTTGTGGTTGTGTTATCCTTTTCGGCAAGTTCATCGGTTGCGGTAGTCTTGGTTGTTTCGGTTGTTTTTTCTCCACAGCCCGAAAAGCACCAAAGCATTGAAATACATAATAAAACCAAAATTATTCTTTTACCTGTCATGACGATTTTTCTCCTTTTCCTTATACGGAATATATTTTACTTTTCTTCTCTTTATCGCAGCCATATTAAGCCGTATACAAAGAATTATAAATACAATTATCACCAAAGCTATGGCAATATAAAGTATTTTCATATATGATGATGTAAAAAATTGCTTTATGTGCTTTACAGCAACCAGAATAGTGCTGGGCTCTACGTCCTCACCTGCTACAAGGTCAACCGTACCGATAACCTGCTCAGCATAAATGATTTCGGCTGTACCTAAAACATCACCCTTTTTAACCGGGGCTTCAACGCTATCAAATTTAAGCTTCTTTTTAGTAACTATTGTAGACCCGTCCGCTTCATTTGGAAGTACCGATATAAAAGGCTCTTTAAAGTACAGATGCACATAATCCGTCTCCATAGAAAGCTCTACCGGCATTTCGATTACCGGCTCTGTCGAATTTGCAATCTCTTTAAAGGAAAAATTATTGAATGCCCAGCGGTATAATTCAACACTTTCGGTAAAATGCTTTTTATCATAAGGAGGGCATCCCATAACAATGCACATATAGTTATATCCGTTATACGATGCTGTGCTTACAAGGCATCTGCCTGCTTCGTCGGTAAATCCGGTTTTTACGCCCTTAGCATACTGATAATAATAAGGTGTGTTAGCATTCTGAAGTTCATTTGTACTCGTAAGAGTTCTCTCCCCCGACATATTGGTAGCCGGCATTGTATAGCGTGAGGTTTCGCAGATTTCCTTAAACACTTTCTTTTTAAGTGCATACTCAGTGAGCTTTTGAATGTCCCTTACCGTTGTATAATTATTCTTATCGTGAAGACCTACGGGATTTGCGTATTTTGTGCCACTAAGCCCTAATTCCTTAGCCTTTTGGTTCATAAGCTTTACAAAGCCATCCACACTACCGCCAAAGAACTGCGCCGCAAGATAGGTACAGTCTCCAAAGGAGGACATAACAACTAAGTACATCAGGTCTTTATGCGTTATTATCTCGCCTGCTCTGAGATTTGAAACGGCACTGCCCGTCCCCAAAACCATATCGAGAATTTCCTGTGTCATAGTAATTTTAGCCTTGGGCTTATACTTTCCGCTTTCAAGTATTACAACTGCCGTCATAATTTTAGTTATAGATGCAGGATAAACCTTTTTGTCTATATCCTTTTCAAATAAAATTTCACCCGTATCCATAGAAATTAACATTCCTGCCTTTGCCGTTAAGTCAATTCCTGTAACTTCATACGAAGCCGAGGCGCTAAAATCGGCGCAAAACAGCGAAAAAAGTATACAAATTGTTAAAAATGTGGAAAAAATCCTTTTTACCATAGAAATCTCCCCGAAAGTATGTTATATTATATATTGAACAGTAATATAATAACACAAATCAATCCAAAAGAAAAGAATAATTTGTAAAAATCGGATGGTGATATTTACGGTATACGTAACTGGTGATATGCACGGCTGCTTAGAACGGCTTTATGATAAAGGTATGCGCAGACTCAAAAGCGGAGACGTTCTTATTGTCTGCGGCGATTTCGGATATATTTTCGACGGCGGCAAAAACGAAAAAAAGGTAATAGATTATTTGGCTACACGCCGTTTTGTGACCGCCTTTGTTGACGGCACGCACGATAATATGAATACAATAAACAAAGCCCGCACCACCTATTGGCACGGCGGAATGGTTCACCGCATTAAGGGAAATCTTATTCATTTAATGAGAGGACAGATTTTTAATATTGACGGCAACAGCTTTTTCACCTTTGGCGGAGGAGAAAGCACAGATAAGGATATGCGTTTAGCCCAGGGCAACTGGTGGCGTGAGGAAGAACCGACACCGCACGAAATGGCAGAGGGTGCAAAGCGGCTTGACGAAGTCGGAG
>JAZQHX010000050.1:0-9357 GCA_045540835.1 Acutalibacteraceae bacterium
TATCCTTTAAATCAGTTAAGAATTAGTCAGCGTATTTAGCGAGGATGCTGTCAACATCGTCAACAGTAAGACGACCGTAAACTTCTTCATTAACAGTAAGTACGGGAGCCAATCCGCAAGCGCCTATACAACGGCAAGCGGTAAGTGAGAATTTACCGTCTTCGGTACATTCGTCAGCGCCGATACCGAGTCTTTCGCTGAAGCGGTCAAAAATGTCACCCGAGCCCTTAACATAACAAGCTGTACCAAGGCAAACAGAAATGTTGTACTCACCCTTAGGAGACAATGAGAACTGTGCGTAGAAGGTAGCAACGCCGTAAACCTTCTCAAGCGGTACATCCATACCCTCTGCAATCATTGTCTGCACTTCCATGGGAAGGTAACCGTAAATTTCCTGTGCTTCCTGCATAACTGCCATCAAAAGGCTTTTGTCATGCTTATGGGATTCGATTACTTCCCTCAGCTTCTGTTCCTGTTCAGCCGTTCCCTTAAAAGGGAGTTTACTGATTTTCTTTAGCATGAAACTGAATCCTCCTCTGAATAATTTGTATGATGCCAGAACATCTTTTCAAAGTAAAAATTTTACATTTTACGACAAAAAGACATAAAGACATACATATACGAATAGATTATAACACACAATTCCCCTTTTGCAAAGCATTTTTTTAAAAAAATGATAATTTTTTAACAATTTTTTTAATGTTATGTTTTACAAGCCTTAAGATTGATAAAAGATAACCTTTTTAGTCCTTGTAATTTATGATTTAATATTATATAATGTACATAATAATAATTTAAGGAATTTATAAAATAATGAATATTAAAATACGTTTTTTATCAATAATACTTTGTTTGCTCTTGTTATTACCTACTGCCGGTTGCGGTGATAAAACCGATGAAGCATATATTTATTTTGAATTGCCCGATATTCCCTATACCTTAGACCCTCAGGTAGCAAATACCGATACCGAATTACTTATCATTAAAAACATTTACGAGGGACTTTTACGCAAGGATAAGGACGGTAAAATTGCAGTAGGTGCGGCAGAAAGCTATCAAGTAAACGGACTTAAATACACCTTTAAAATACGTGAGAATGCTAAATGGAACAACGGTGACAGCGTTACAGCACACGATTTTGTTTTTGCGTTCAGACGTGCTGTGAATCCCAAAACCAAAGCTCCTTTTGCGTCTCGTCTTTTGTGTATTAAAAATGCAAAACAGATAAATAGTGGTAAAATGTCGGTGGATAAATTAGGCGTTAAGGCTACCGACGACAAAACACTTGTGATAACCTTAGGCTATAAGGATAAAAATTTTGAAAATGCACTTACAACCTCGGTTGCTATGCCTTGTCAGGAAAAGCTGTTCGTAGAATCGGCAGGCAAATACGGAATGTTCAGCGATAACATATTATCCAACGGAAGTTACCGACTTACCAAATGGAATAAATCGAGCTTTGGTATAAGGCTTTACCGTCACGAGGAATACACGGGAGATTTTTATGCAAAGAATGCCGCTATATTCTTAACCTGCAATGACAAAGAGCCCGTAACCGAAAAGCTAAAGAAAAACAGCATTGATGTAGCATTCATTGATTGTGCCGATGCTACTGAAATGGAAGAAAACGGACTAAAAACTGTCAAAAGTCAGAATATTTGCTGGGTGCTTACTATCAGCAAAGAGTTTTCACTCGGTATGCGCAGAGCACTCGGTATGCTCGTAGGCGGCAATGTTTATTCGGGAAGTCTCGAAAACGGTTACACAGCGGCTACTTCTCTATTCCCTGCCGTTTTAACCAAAACTCCTCCTGCTGACGGTACTACCATTTATAATTCAGAAGCCGGTAAAATGCTTTATTTTAACGAATTGGAATATCTCACCGATAAAAAGTTCCCTTCCGATACAGTACTTTATTATTATGATGACGGAAATATAAAATCGGTTGTTACGGATATTGTTGGTCATTGGCAAAGCAATCTTTCGGCATTTGTTAATATTGAATCGGCTTCAAGTAGTGATTTACTGTTGCCTGAGCTTAAAAAGCAGACATTATCAATGGCTATATTCCCCGTAAGGGCTGACAGCGATAATCTGACCGAATACCTTAATAAATTCGGTTTTAATTATAACGGACAGTCCCTCGGCTCGGTTCAGAAAAAATTGCTTAACGATTGCTCCATAATTCCGATTGCTTTTCAAAATACCTGCATTGCCTATTCCGAGGCTTTAACCGAGCTTTACATCACCCCAGGTGACGGTTATATTGATTTTTCCTTTATTGTTAAGTACGAATAAGTTTATTTTCTATGATTCGAGGCGAAAAAATGAATCCCTTGTTTAAGCGAATCAAAGACTTTGGAAGTCTGCCTATAATATTTTATTTGTCTTTGATTTCTGTCGGTTGTTTTCACGATTTTGTTTCCTGCATTTTTGCGGTAGTTTTGTCAGCCTTTTTGATTTTCAAAATCATTCGTGAAAAAAAGCTTATATTAAACCTTAATATTGCTTTTATTGCAACCATAGTGATTACCGTTTTTTATCTTTTAAGCGCAATCTGGGCGATTGATTCGGGTATGGCGTTTATTGGCTTTATTAAATATCTGCCGATTATTTTGTTTGCGGTATCTGTTATGCAACAAAGTGATACAAAGGAAAAGATTTTGTCGGCACTTCCCTTTTTTGCTGTAGTTATGACAATAGTTTCTGCCTTGCTTATGCAGATTTCTATTTTTAAAGACAGCTTTTCGGTTGCAGACCGATTAAGCGGATTTTTCCAATATCCTAATACTTTTGCTCTATTTTTACTGATTTCCGAGCTTATACTGATTTCAAAACCAAAATTCAAGTATTACGATTACATATCTTTAAGCGTTTTACTTTTCGGCATACTTTATTCAGGCAGCCGTACCGTTTTTGTTTTAGCTTTAATTGCTAATATTGCGGCAGGATTTATAACCAAAAATAAGCTTATAAAAATTGGAATTTTTGCTACCATAGCTTTAGCGGTAGCCGTAATCGGTATTTTAGCTTTAATCGGTAACAGCGCCGTTATTGACCGTTTTACTGCATTTTCCTTTAGCGAGAGTACATTTGTAGGAAGAATACTTTATTTTTATGATGCAATTCCTACCATTGTAAAAAATCCTTTTGGTCTTGGATATTACGGATATTACTACATTCAGCAAGGAATACAAAGCGGTATGTATTCTGTTGCATTCATTCATAATGATTTTTTACAGTTAATGCTCGACATTGGTTGGATACCTGCACTACTTCTTATTATTGCACTTATAAAACCGATTTTCAGCAAAAAGACATCAGGTATAAACCGCATTATTATTTCGGTTATGATTTTGCACAGTTGTTTTGATTTTAACCTGCAATTTATTTCTATATTTTGCCTTTATCTGCTGTTTGCAAATGTTACAGACGGTAGGTACATTATTATAAAAAAAGAAACTATTGCCGCAAATCTTCTACTATCCGTATTTGCACTTTCATCGCTTTATATGGCAATACCGTTATCACTTTCAAATTTTGGAAAACTCAAAAGTGCCACTGCGCTTTATCCTTATAATACACAAAATGAGGTTTTTGCCCTCTCGCAAATCGAGGATTTAACCCAAGCTAAAGCCGAAGCCGAGGCACTGATAGAACGAAATCCTTATATAACTCTTTGTTACAGCGTAAGAGCTCGTTATTATTATTCACAAGGTGATTTTGATTCACTTATTAAAACAAAGAATTACATATTTTCCGCTTTCCCCTACCAGTATCCCGAATACGAGGAATACTGCTATATGCTTATAAACGGTATTATGCTTTATGAGCAAAGCGGTGACCTTGAAAGTGCCGAATATTGTAAAAAAGAACTTTTACAGATACCCGAAAAATTAAGGTCTGTAAGAGAATCGACAAGTAAGCTTGGAAAAATGATAAAAGACCAAATGCCCACAGAATTACCCGACGATATAACCGAATATATTTATATGTTGGAGAATACTAATGATTAAAAAAACCGTAGTATTACTTATTGTTTCAGCCTTAATATTGCAATGCTTTGCACTTTGCGGCTGTTCGTCACACAGACTACAATTCTTTGATAAAAACGGTAAAGCATTGGCGGCTACCGAAAATGCCGATATTACCAAAAGCACCGAAATTGATGCAGAAATCAAAGCGTATATAGAAATTGCTTTTAATGAAGCGGTTAGTATTTTAGCAGAAAAAGAAAAATGCGAAGCGGCAGAAGCTAAAGAAAAGCTTGTAAGCGGCGGATATTCGGTGTATACTCATTTTGATAAGAAAGTATTTACAGCCATAAAAGATACCTATAACAGCGAAAACTACAAGCAAGCAGATTTTGGTTGTGCTGTCACAAATAATTCGGGGCAGCTTTTGGCGGCTTACAGTTCGTCGGACGGTGAAACAAACTTTGCTATAACTCCAACTCCGCCCTATTCCTCAATAAAGCCGCTCAGCGTTTACGCACCTGCAATACAAAGCGGTATCGCCTGCTGGTCAAAGACATATACTGACACACCAATTAAAAAGGTAACCGATATTGACGGCAATTTAGTAGATTGGCCCTCAAACGCAAACGGTAAATATGCAAACGAGGGTATAACAGTTTATGAAGCAATAAAAAAATCACTTAATACTATATCTATAAAATGCCTTAAGGACTACGGTGTTACAAGGTCGGTTGAATTTCTTAAAGCCGCATTCGATTTTCCGCTTGATATGGAAGAAACAATCATTTCCCAATACGGTGAAGAAGAAGTGCTCGGTAACCTCGGTATGGGTTACTTGCGAGAAGGCGTAAGTCCCGTTGATATGGCAGGATATTACCAGATATTTGCAAACGGTGGCAAATATTATAAACCCACTGCCATTTATGAAATAAAGGATAACAGCGGTAAAAGCATATATAAACGTAATGTTTCGATAAATCAGGTAATAGAAAAATCTACTGCCGATATTATGAATCTTTTACTTCAAGAGGTAGTTTCCGAAAACGGCACGGGTAAAGATGCTATGATTAACGGATTAGCTGTTGGCGGAAAGACGGGCACGGGAGAAAAAGGCAACTGGTTTGTAGGCTTTACCCCCGAATACACCTGCGCCGTATGGCATTCAACTCAGCTTGAAAAAAACTATTGTTGTAAGATTTTCAGCAAAATTTTAAATAACGTTCCCGACAAAAAGCTGACTTCGTTTTCTGTCGGTTCGGATGTAAAAAAAGCAGTATATTGTTGCATTAGCGGTGATTTGGCAGGTATAAACTGTACAGACAATGCGGTAGGTTATTTTGATGCACAGTCTATGCCACAAGAATGCCGTTTGCATTGATATAAAATTTTTTAAGGAGTGTTTAATTTGAAAAATCTGAAAAAGCTGTTGGCCTGCTTGCTTGTAATGCTGATGTTTGTTTCCGCATTACCAATAACAAGCTTTGCAGACACATTAACACCTGAGCCCGATTTTTCGGAGCAAGTACCGGTATCAATAGATGTATTCAATGTCGGTACTGCGATTGTTAACCAGAATTTTACTATGGAGGAGGGTGAAAACGGTCCCTATAAATCTTATGCTATTCCCGATTTCACCTACACGGTAACATTCTCAGACGGTAACACATTAACCGCAAATTATAGTGATAACGATGAGCATTTATATGTATACA
This sequence comes from Acutalibacteraceae bacterium, assembly GCA_045540835.1. Taxonomy (GTDB): domain Bacteria; phylum Bacillota; class Clostridia; order Oscillospirales; family Acutalibacteraceae; genus UBA737. Next base: position 5,690 of record JAZQHX010000050.1, read on the forward strand.
GTTATCAGTATAACGAACCCTGGAGTGTTGTCGGCAATAACCAGATATACGTTACATACCGTATGCAACCCGATGATTATGCTTCTCAGGCATATACATGGGTTAACGTACAGCTTATGAGTGCTTCCGGTTATGATTACACCTTGCAGGGTGATTACGCTTACATAACGGGTATAAACAATTCAAAAATTGTAGAGAATTTGGTTATCCCCTCCGAGGTTGACGGTTATCCAGTATACGGTATCTATGATTTTGGCTCATATAACAGCGTTGTGAAGTTTATTACCATTCCCGATACCGTTGAAGTAATACACCCCGATGCTTTAAACTGTTTAGGCAAATTGCAGGAAATTATTGTTTCCGAAGGAAACCAGAACTTCGCTTCAAAAGACGGCGCTTTATATTCTAAGGGACTTACCAGCTTTATTTACTGTCCTATAAATAAAACAAGTCTAACTATTCCTAAAGAGACATCAGCTATCAACGGTCTTCTTCCCGAAACTGTAACAGTTGAAAAAAATTCCGCACATTTTGTTAACGTAAAAGGTGTTATTTATAACGCTGCTAAAACCAAGATTATTTACGCAAATAAAACTGTAAGCGGCGCTTACACAATGCCTACCACCGTAAAGGAAATTAAAGAAGAAGCCTTTGCAGAATGTAAAAAGCTGACATCGGTTAAATTCTCTAACTCGGTTACTAATATTTCATACTGTGCTTTCGGCAACTGTACCGCACTTAAAACCGTTACCTTACCTACTAAACTCAAGACTATAAGTACTTCAGCTTTCCAGAACAGCGGAGTTACTTCCGTTACACTTCCAAACACCGTAACAAAGGTTGATGATTTTGCTTTCTTTGGTTCAAAGCTTGCAACCCTTAAAATCGGAACAGGACTTAAGACTATCGGTTCTTCAGCTTTTGCTTATACTCCCATTAAATCTTTAACCATTCCCGGAAATGTTAAAACTATCAGCGGAAGTGCTTTTACCGAATGCAAAAAGCTTACAACACTTACTCTTAAAAACGGTATAACCACAATCAATTCCGCTGCTTTCAGCGAATGTACTGCACTTAAAGCGGTTACTATTCCTAACAGCGTAACTAAATTAGGTTCTTCTGCTTTTTCCGGTGATACCGCACTAACTACTGTTATACTCGGCAATAAGATTCCTACCATAGAAGAATTTACCTTTATTTCTACCGCTATTAAAGAAATTGCTATTCCCGATAGTGTTAAGTCAATTGACGAGGGCGCATTCTGGAATTGTAAATCCCTTAAAAAAATGACTATAGGCGCAGGTTTGGAAGACTTAAACCTCTATTCAATGACAAATTGTGATAATCTGACTAACATTACTGTAAGCAAAACAAACAAGAAGTTTACAGCCGCCAACGGTATGATTTATACCAAGAATAAAAAGACGGTTTATTTAGCACCTGCTACTTCCTTCAAACCTACATTCCTTACCACAACCACCAAAATTGGTAATGAGGCATTCAACAGTAATTCAACAGTAAGAAATGTTAACATTCCCAAAACTGTTACCGAAATCGGTTACAGCGCATTCTGGAACTGTGACAAGCTTACTAAGGTTACTATTCCCTCAAGCGTTAAAACCATCAGCTCTGCAGCATTTGGTAACTGCAGAAACTTAATCAGTATAACTATTCCGAAATCAGTTACTAAAATTGATGACTTTGCTTTTGTCTACTGCGGCAATCTTAAAAATGTTTACTACTCAGGTAGCGAAGAAGAATGGAATCAGATTGAAATTTCGGACGAAATTTTCTGGTGGAATGACCAGAACGGTAATAAGGAATTGTTAGATGCAAACATTATCTTCAATTCCACAGGTTGTAAAAAGCACGTATATTCCGCAGGCGCTGATTTAACCTGCAATGAATGCGGTTATTTTGAAACCGGCAAGATACTTCGTAAGGTTGGAACGGTCTGGCGTTATTACAGCAATGGTGTCAGAGATTACAGCAATACTCTTGTTAAGCATACTGACGGCAAATGGTATCACGTAAACAAGGGCAACCGTGTTAATGATACTACAATCGTTAAATACGGCGGTACTTGGTACTATGTTAAAAATGGTGTCAGAACAAATGCCAACACCACAGTTAAGTATAACGGTAAGCTACGTCTTATAAAGAACGGCAAATGGGCATATACCACTACTACACTTTATAAATCGGGCAATAATCTTTTATACTTTAAAAAAGGCACACAGAACACCTCAAACACACTTGTAACCTATAAGAGCAAGCTTTACCACGTAAAGGGCGGTAAATGGGTTAAGGATACTGCAATAGTTAAATATAACGGCAAGCGCTACTATGTAAAGGGCGGTATCGTACAAAAGGTCACCAAAACCGTTAAGGTTGGCGGTAAATACTACAAGCTCAAAAAAGGTGTAGTAAGATAATTAAATTTCCAAAATAATTAAGGAGGGCGCAAGCCCTCCTTTTCTTCTATTTATATCATAGGTACTAAAATCATTTTACCTTCGGGAATTGTATCACCGTCCAATTCATTTATACGGATAATTTCTTCGACGCTCGCAGAGTAATTTTTAGCAATATCCCATACCTTTTCGCCGCTGTCGGGGAAATAAATAATCATCGCTCCCCTGCATTTTCTGTCGGCTGTGTTGTTTTCATCAAGATTCAATTCTGTTATTAAATTAACTTCATTTTTTTCATAAATTGTAGCATTAACACTTAAATCCATTCTCACTTCAATATTTTCGGGAGAAATCAGTGTGAAAGAACAGGAAAGTATCTCTATTTCAGGCTCGCAAACAGCTATTTGCGGATTTATATTAAGCGGATATTTGTACTCAAAATCGACCGTTTTTTCACAATAAAATGGATTCATACCTTCGTCAAGGACTATCATTGAAATTAAAGCAGTACCGACTATGCACATATCTTCTTCACAAAATTCGGCATTTAAAGAATTTATATTGCACCATAAATCAAGTACGGATTCAATAGGACTATCTGGCTGTACCGATTTTTTGCAGTGATATACCTCGTTTATATTACTAACAACCTTTTCAAAGCAAACCTTATTCTTTGAAATTTCGGTGCAGAATTTGCGTGAAAAAGCATCGTAAATTACGGGTACGTCATTACTGCAGGTAGCCTTGCAGGTGAGCAAAATTTTAGCTGTAAGCGAAAACATTTTACATTCACCGCTTGAATTAACCCTGGGCTTTACTTCAAAGAATGCAACCTCGGATTTTGTCTCACAGCTACAGGTATCGGTTATTCCCTCAACATCAATTATCTGACTGAATGGTATTACGGTTTTTAAGGTCTGCGGATTGCCGCCACCCTCTGCACAGTAAAGCACGCATACCGTCATTTCACCCTTAACTACCGCCTTGTCATTTATCACCTTTGTTTCTCTGACACAGCTTTTTACATCGCTTCTCAAAATACTTCTGACCGTCGGCTGACCTTGACCGATACTCAATTCTTCCTCTACAAGTATGTACTTTTCACTATAACCCATCGGAACTGTTGCAGGAGCAATGCCACGGTTAAGCTCAATTGTACAGTCATCAATATCGGAAATTATTTCGGTATTCTTTCGTTTGAAAGCTTTGATAAATATACCTACAGCTCCGTGTATATCTACCTTTCTGCCTGTT
>JAZQHX010000051.1:0-1821 GCA_045540835.1 Acutalibacteraceae bacterium
GTTCATCACAAAAGATTTTATAAAGTCTTTCGGCCTCATTAGGTTCCATTGCGTTAATAAAAGAAGGTCTGTTACCCTTTTTTACATCGGCTAATAACGTGAACTGTGAAATTGCTAAAACCTCACCGTCAATATCCAGTATGGATAAATTCATCTTTTCGTTTTCGTCCTCAAATATACGCAAATTTGCGGTTTTTTTAGCAAGCAAAACGGCATCGTCAACAGTATCACCGTCAGCCGCACCGAATAAAATCATATATCCTTTATTACAGCTTCCTACAATTTTTCCCTCTACTTCAACCGAAGCGGAGCTTACTCTTTGAATTACAGCCTTCATTATTGATTTATCCTTTCTACATGGAAAACGCCGGGTATTTTTTCAATTTTTGCAATAATACTCTGCAAATGCTCAACACTTTCGGCACTTACGGTAACTACAACAACACAGTTTCCGCCCTTGATTTCTCGTGCACTTATGCTATGAACAGGAACACGCATATTATTAGCCGCATTCATAACGTCAACAACAATACCGTCACGGTTAATAAACATTGCTTGTAAGGTTGAAGTAAAGCTTTCAGTTTTTGAGCCGTCCCAATAAGCTTTAATCCAACGGTCAGGTTCGGCCGCCGTTTCAATATTTCTCGGCACATTATTACAGTCTCTTTTGTGAATTGAAACACCATGTCCTCGGGTTATGAAGCCGTTAATTGCATCTCCCGGTAACGGCGCACAGCATTTTGACAGCTTAATAAGACAGTTGTCAATTCCCTCAACAATGACGCCGTCGCTAGATTTCGCAATACGGCTTTTTTGTATGGGCACAATTTCAGGCACCTTAGCGGCGGCAGCTTTTTTGTTGTAATCGTCCTTAATTCTCGGAACGACTTTAGACAGAAGCAATCCACCATATCCGATAGCGGCAAAAAACTCATCGGAATTAGGCTGCTTGAACTTACGGGATAGCTCCGACATATAAGAATCCCATTCACTATCAGGAATATCTATGCCGCTTTTCCTAAGCTCTCTTTCAAGCTCGGCTTTACCCGTTGCAATATTTTCTTCACGCTTTTCCTTTTTAAACCAGGAGCGAATTTTAGCTTTAGCAGAGGTAGTAACGGCAATATTAAGCCAGTCACGACTCGGTCCGTGTCCTGCCTGATTGGTGGTTAAAATCTCAATAACCTCGCCCGTTTTAACCTCATGGTTAATGGGTACAATCTTACCGTCAACCTTAGCACCGACCATTCTCGTTCCTACTGCCGAGTGAATATAAAAAGCAAAGTCTACAACGGTAGCACCAACCGGCAGATTTATAACATCACCCTTAGGAGTAACGGCAAAAACGTCCTCCTCAGCCAAATCGACCTTAATGCTTCTTACAATTTCGGTAGCATCGGATACATCGGCTTCAAGAATCTGCCTTATCCAAGCGAGTCTGTCCTCAAGCTGTTTATCGTTATCTGTGACACCCTCTTTATACTTCCAGTGCGCCGCAATACCGAATTCGGCTGTGTGGTGCATATCAAAGGTACGTATCTGGATTTCAAAGGGTATTCCTGCCCTGCTTATAACCGTAGTATGGAGCGACTGGTACATATTAGGCTTTGGTGTGGATATATAGTCCTTGAATCTATTAGGTATCGGACGGAACATATCGTGCATAATACCTAAAATATTGTAGCAGTCGGCTACAGTATCGGTAATAATACGAATAGCGTAAATATCATAAATTTCGTCAAAATCCCGTCCTTGGAAATACATTTTACGGTAAATTCCGTGAATGGATTTAACACGTCCTTGAAAAGATATTCTGAGATT
>JAZQHX010000052.1:0-7818 GCA_045540835.1 Acutalibacteraceae bacterium
GCTAAAGCCTCACCTCTGAAGCCTAAGGTAGCAATGGTATCAAGGTCAGTACCAACCTTTATTTTACTTGTAGCATGGCGCAAAAAAGCCTTCGGCACATCATTATGGTCAATTCCGCAGCCGTTATCCGTAACCCTTATATATGTAATGCCGCCACGCTGGATTTCTACCGTTATACTGTCAGCTCTAGCATCAATTGAATTTTCCACAAGCTCCTTTATAACAGAGGCAGGTCTTTCTACGACTTCACCTGCGGCTATAAGCTCGGCTACATTTTTAGGTAATACATTGATTACGGGCATTTTTGCACCTCTTTTCTTAAATTTCTATTTTCTTAAATTTCTGTTTTCTTAAATTTCTAACTCTAAATTATCGAATGCCGCTATAATGCCGCATTCCTTCATTTCGGCTTCAAGCTCATTATGCGAAGCGTGAAGCGTATATGCCATATGACTTATTACAAAGGTTTTAACAAACGGCTCTAAGGTCTTTTTCATTTCCCTTACCATATTAAGGTTGTTGTGCTCGAAAATGCGGTAGTCACCGTCTACATTACCGATTGTTCCGTCAAGTACCGCCATATCCACGCCGTTTTTCTTAATAGCGGCAACCTCGGGATATAGGAGCCAGGCGCTGTCAAGCCCGTAGAAAATCCGTTTGCCGTCCTTTTCTATTATAAAATGTACCGTATCGGTTGCGGTACCGTGATTCCCTTCGTAAGCCGATATGCTGTATTCGCCCAAGGTTTTCTGCTCGCCCACAGCAAAGCGGATAAATTCCGCTCCCGCACTACAAAGCTTTTCCACCGTTTCGGCAGAATAATGGTCGGAATGACTGTGAGTATTTATTATGTACTTAACATTACTTAAATCAATACCGAATTTTTCAGCCGATTTAAAAACCTCAGGACCGGGGTCTATAATCAGTACCCCGTCTATCATAGCCGAGGACAAAAATCTGTAATTGCCGTCGTTCGGATTCTCACAAAGCACCCAGTCTGCCGCACCTGTTCCTAAAAATCTGATTTTCATAGAATCACTCCTATATTGATTTCGCCTTATTGCAAATATCAAAAAGAATCTGCATAGACTCAATCGGTGTTAAGGTATTAACGTCTATTGCCTGCAATTCGTGGAGAATATCCTGCGCAGACTGCATTTCAAGCGGCAACTGCATCTCACTCGGACTGCTTTTGTATTTCACAATACCCTCTTGCTCGGTAATTTTTAAAATTTCTTTTGCACGTTCAATTACCGCTTTGGGTATTCCACCAAGCTTTGCAACCTCTATACCGTAGCTTTCGTCTGCTCCACCCGGGACAATCCTGCGTAAAAAGGTGATATCATCGCCACGTTTTTTAACCGCAATATTGTAATTCCTAACGCCCGAAATTTCGTCTTCCATTGCGGTAAGCTCGTGATAATGGGTAGCAAAGAGTGATTTTGCGCCCAACTTCTTTTTATCGGCTACATATTCGAGCACCGCTCTTGCTATCGACATACCGTCAAAGGTAGAAGTACCTCTGCCTATTTCGTCAAGAATCAAAAGGCTGTGTTTTGTTGCGTGCTTTAATATGTCAGCAACCTCGCTCATTTCCACCATAAAGGTAGACTGTCCTGCCGCCAAATCGTCCGATGCGCCAACACGGGTGAACACCGCATCAACTATGCCGATTTCGGCACTTTCGGCCGGCACAAAGCAACCGATTTGCGCCATTATTACTATAAGCGCCACCTGACGCATATAGGTCGATTTACCCGCCATATTAGGGCCTGTAATAATCGCACTGCGGTCATCGGTCATATTAAGGAATGTATCATTTGCCACAAATGGGGTTTTTATAACCTGCTCTACAACGGGGTGTCTGCCCGATTTTATAGTAATACTTCCGCTGTTGTTAACAAGGGGTCTGCAATAGCGGTTATTAGTAGAAACCGTAGCCAGAGAGCACAGCGCATCAAGCTCGGCAATAGCCGCCGCCGTCTGCTGGAAGCGCAGGAGCTGTTCTGCCGTTTTCTTGCGGATAGAATCAAAAATTTCGTACTCTAACTTTAACGCCTGCTCCTTTGCAGAGAAAAGCCGCTGTTCTATCTGTTTTAATTCCTCGGTTAAAAATCTTTCTGCGCCCGTTAAAGTCTGCTTTCTTATATAATCCGCAGGAACTTTATCAAGGAAAGAATTCGTAACCTCAATATAATAACCGAAAACCTTATTATGGCTTACTTTAAGATTCTTAATTCCCGTGCGTTCACGTTCTCTCGCTTCAATATCGGCTAAAATTGTAGCAGAGCCGTCCACGTCACCACGGAGCATATCAAGCTCGGAATTATAGCCCTTTATTATCATTCCGCCCTCTCTTACAGTAGCGGGGGCTTCGGGGTTTATAGCCTCTAAAATAATGCTGCTTATATCCTCTAAAACATCAATATTATTGTAAATTTCCTTTAGCTTTTTACAACTTACACTACTTAGCAGCTCTTTAAGGGCAGGAAATTTTGCAGCAGTTTCGGCTACGGCATACAAATCTCTGGCAGAAGCTGTACCGTAAACCACTTTAGTCATAATACGCTCAACGTCACGTATACCGATAGGCGCCTCGGTAATTTCACCACGCATAATGGTATCCGACACCAATTCCTCAACCGCATTTTGCCGTGAAGTTATGGCGGTTATATTAACAAGCGGCTTTTGCACCCAGGAACGAAGCAGTCTTTTACCCATTGCGGTACGGGTTTTATCAAGCACCCACAAAAGCGAGCCTTTTTTGGATTTGGTACGCATCGTCTCGGTTATTTCAAGATTTCTAAGTGCAGTAATATCAAGCCGCATATACTGGCTTTCGGTATAAATTTCGACCTTATTTACCGCAATATTTCCGCTGACACCCGTCTCATACAGATATTCGAGTACAGCCCCCACGGCGGCAGAAATGGTACTGCCTGACGGGAAGCCTAAATTTTCGGTGCTTATAACCGAAAAGTGGGATAAAACTCTGTGTTCGGTGTTAGCGGTATCAAAGCTCGACGCATTTCTGTGAGCGACAACTCCCTCAAACTTGTTTTCCAGAAAATCCTTTAAAGAGGGCATTTTTTTGAGCACAGACGTGTCAATAAGCAGCTCTTTTGGTCTGAAACGTGAAAGCTGAGAAATTATCATCGAGCCTGTTTTTTCATTTGTAAGGGTTGTAGCAAAGCATTCACCCGTTGAAGCATCGGTAAAGCAGATCCCAACATCATCTTTAGAAAAAGCAACGGCGCAAAGATAACTGTTAACACCCTCGTCCAGCATAGTATCCTCTATTACTGTACCAGGGGTGATTATTCTTACAATATCACGCTTTACAAGTGCCTTGCCTGCACTCGGCTGCTCCATCTGCTCGCAAACGGCAACCTTGTGACCGTTAGCCACAAGGCGTGCAATATACCCTTCGCAGCTATGATACGGCACACCGCACATAGGCGCTCTTTCTTCAAGACCGCAGTTTTTGCCCGTAAGGGTAATACCCAGTTCGTCAACTACCGTTTTTGCATCGTCAAAAAACATTTCATAGAAATCGCCCACACGGAAAAAGAGGATACTGTCCTCATTCTCCGCTTTAATTTCCATATATTGCTTCATCAAGGGTGACAATTCTGCCATTTTCAACTTCCCTTTTCTCTAAATTTCTTTACTTGCTTCTAAACTTGAAATTAGTGGCATCCGCCGCAGGTAGAACAGCTACCTGTGCACCCACTTTCTGTTGTGCAGGTTTCGGGGTCCTCACCGTCTAAGCACTTGCCGATAATCACATTGATTTCGGTCATCATCTGGTCAAGACCTACCTTTGCGGTATTGTATTCAACCATTACGGGGTTGGACATAATCTCGCCGTAAATTCCACGAAGCTCCTCGTTAAGATTTTTAACAGTTTCCTCATCTCTGTCCTCTTTAGCCGACTCATTTTCGAGATTCATTCTTGCAATGTTGAACTTTCCGATTAAGGCCTGAAGACCTGCATCAGAATCATTCGCAAGCTTTGCTTTAGCATAACGGATAAAACGCTCGTCCTTCTGTATTTCCTTACCTAACTCTCTTACACTTTCAATAACTGCCATTTTAAATTACCTCTTTTAAAAATTTTATTTTATATTATAGTGCCTTTAATAGCCCCGTCTGCCGAGTCTACTCTGACATTTATAAACTGACCTAAAAGGGATTTATCCCCTTTAAATTCGATAACCGCCGTACCGCTTGTGTGACCTGTCATATAGCCCTCGGTATCCGCTTCGCCGTCACATAATACACGGTAGGTTTTGCCCGGATACTGCTTTAGGTTTTCGGCGGCTATTTCCTCTTGCGTGCGCAACAGCTCGTCAAACCATCTTCCCTTTTCTTCCCGTGTTACAGGGTCGGGCATCACTGCCGCAGGGGTACCCTCACGTGGAGAATAAATAAAGGTGAAAAGGGAGGTGAACTTAACTTCCCTTACAAGACTTAAGGTTTCCTTGAAATCCTCATAGGTTTCTCCCGGGAATCCGACTATAATATCACTCGTAAGTGATACATCGGGTATACGCTCCTTTGCCGCCTTTATAAGGGCTAAATACTTCTCTCTGTCATAATAGCGGTTCATAAGCTTTAAAATTCGACTGCTACCGCTCTGGAAAGGCAGATGCAGATGTCGGCTTATCTTTTCGCAATCCCTTATGGTGTCAAGAAGCTCTATCGTGCAATCCTTCGGGTGGGAGGTCATAAATCTTATCCTGAACTCGCCCGGAATATCGTTTATCATACGAAGTAGCTTTGCAAAGGTAACACCGTGGCTACAACCCTTGCCGTAGGAATTAACATTCTGTCCCAAAAGGGTTATATCCTTACAGCCGTTAGCTATCATTTCTTTGGCTTCAGCTAAAATCTTTTCGGGCTCACGTGACCGCTCCCGACCTCTTACATACGGCACTATACAGTAGGTACAGAAATTGTTACAACCGTACATAATCGGAAGCCAGCCTTTATAGGTGCCGTCCCTTTTTATAGGAATATCCTCAACAATTTCCCTGTTGGGTAAATCCAACTCAAAAATTCTTTTAGAACCACTAAGCCGCTTATAAATAAACTCGGGAAGTCTATGAAAAACCTGAGTACCGAAAACCAAATCAATATACGGATAGCTTTTCTTGATTTTGTCTGCCACCGACTGCTGCTGTGCCATACAGCCGCAAACCGCCGCAATAAGGTCAGGCTTGTCCTTTTTAAGTGCCTTAACTTTACCTATATTACCGTAAACCCTGTCCTCAGCGTGTCCACGCACAGCACAGGTGTTAAAAATGATAAAATCCGCATCTTCCATATCCTCAACAATAGTATATCCCATCGAAAAAAGCATACCCTTAAGCTTTTCCGAATCGCTTACGTTCTGCTGACAACCGAAGGTTATTACCATTGCTTTCGGACTTTCCCCGTAAACATTAGTCAGCTTGGCTTTTACACGGTTAATATACACTATTTGCTCATAAAATTCCGAAGTTTTTTCTACTTGACCAATCACGGCAAAACCTCCTTTAAAACATAATACGGCATAATAATACTATTCTAAAATATTGTACCACAAAAGCCACCGTCTTTCAAGAAAAAAACGAATAATATTTTATAATATTTAAAAAACTACTATTTGCTTTTTACAGCCCGATAAGTATGAACAGATAAAAATATTTACATAAATTATTTTTGTGGTATAATATATTTGTAGAAATTTGACTTTGTGACCCGAATTCGTGTAATAATAAAAGCCTCCCTTGTAAAGGGAGGTGGCAAAACGGAGTTTTGACGGAGGGATTTTAAATGAAATACAATCATAATAAATCTCTTGTTAATGTTGGAAGAATGCTTCGCAAAAATATGACCAAAGAAGAACGTCATTTGTGGTATGATTTTTTAAGAGGGTATTCGATTAGATTTATCAGGCAAAAAATTATTGCAATTATATAGTTGATTTTTATTGTGCAAAAGCAAATCTTGTGATTGAACTTGATGGTTCGCAGCATTATGACGAAACCGGCATACGAAAAGACATAGAACGGACAAAATACCTTGAAACTCAAGGGTTAAAAGTTATGAGAATACCTAATAATGAAATTAACAATAATTTTAGAGGAGTTTGTGAGTTTATTGATAATGAGGTTAAACAATCCCTCCACCGCTAAAGCAAAGGGTGTAAAATTCGGTAGACCGGAGGCTCCTACGCCTGACGGTTTTGATAAGTACATCTCTAAATGGGAAAAGGGATAAATAACAACGTCTGAAATATTAAAACTGACCGGGCTTAGCAAATCCACCTTTTACAGAAAGGTCAGAGAATACAATTTAATCAAAAAATAATAGTTCCAAAAGGTACACCTTTTGAGAATATGCAAAAAACAACTTAGGAAACAAGATATCTTTCCTAAATCTTCAAAATATCGCCAAAAAAGTTGCAAATCAAGGCCTATCGTGATAAAATATAAGATATATAAATCGTTCCAAAAGGTGTACTTTTTGAGAATATGGGGAAGTTGGTAGCTTATGGCGAGTGTAAAACAAATGCAGGGAGTATCTGCACATTTAACTACATTAAAAAGTAATGACGGTAAAAGACGGGATAAACGCAGATGTATCTTTTATGAAAAATCTACTAAATGCTGTGACTGTCCACATAATTTAAATTTTTATAATTCCTTGTGCGGTGGTTCATCTAAATGTAAGTATTATGAGGAGAAATGAAAATGACTAAAGAAAATAATGTTGAAGATAGGGCATATAAAATTTATAGTGCATTAAAAGTTAAAAAACCATTTACATATAAAATTGGAAACAAACTATATTATATTGGTTGTGCGATATGTAGGGAATGTACAGATGAAGAAAAAGGTATATATGAAGAATATAGAAAAGAGTTTGAAAATTTATGTGTAAGGGTTATGCAAAACGCGGAAACCTTGCGCGAAGAAAGTTTAAAAAAAATCGGACTCATTGTAGAAGAAATATTAACTTTTAATGGTAGTGTTTATTGTGATGAGAACAAGAAAAACGAATACAAAAAAATGTGCAACTTACTTCAAAATATAACCGAAACCGAGTTAAAAGAATTAGAAAGTCAAATGAAGGATTTTATTATCGCATTAGATTTTGCGGATGATAAATTTAAAAAATATTTGTAATAATGGTTAAAAGGAAAAATATACAAGTCTTATGTGGAGGAAAATTAAATGAAAAAATTATTATCAATTATTTTAACAATCTGCTTAATGTTGACAGTTTGCCCACTTGGGTTGTTTAGCATTACTGTAAATGCAACGACAAGTACTTACGATATACGCATAACTTATGGTGGTGCTTATATTTATAATGTAGATGAAACGGTAAGCGGAAAATTTACCATACCAAGGGAGGTATATAAAAGCCCTAATATATATGATGTTGTAGGTATTTCAGATTATGCTTTCGAAAACTGTACAGAATTAACAGAAGTTGTCATACCAGATACTGTTGAAGAAATTGGGAGTAATGCTTTTTATGGGTGCACTAATCTGAAAACTATTGATATACCCGATAGCGTTACAAGCATAGGCGATAGTGCTTTTGAAAATTGCAAAAACCTTAAATCAATAAATATTTCAGATAATATTAGAACAATCGGAGAAAAAGCTTTTTATTCGACTGCGTACTATAATAATGCTAAAAATTGGGATAACAACATTTTGTATTTGGAAGGTTGCCTAATTGACACCAAAGACTCTAATTTGGACAAATGCTATATTGATGAATCTACAGAATTATTTGCTGATAAAGCATTTTATGAAT
>JAZQHX010000053.1:0-4373 GCA_045540835.1 Acutalibacteraceae bacterium
TATACCCTCTCCCCTTGTAACAATTGCTTCATATCGTAAAACAAAGGTAGGTGGTCCTGAGCTTACTTTCTGCGAAGTATCGTATTCGACCTTTAACGATTTACCAGTACCACCGTAAACGTTGGCAGAATTCGTTTCCAAAGATAACTTCAACGCCTTACCGCCATTGTCATTACGTGCTTCCCAACCTTGCTCGCTTAAGGAATTTACATCATCAAAGCTGTAAATCAGGTTATCACCCGAAGCTGGTTTATTGCTTTCGGCAGAAATCGGCATAAACATCAGCGGGGTGATAAAGGTAACTATAATAAATACTGTTGCACAAAAGCAACAGATTGCTTTTTTAAACATAAAATCACCTTTTGACTTTATTTAATACCCGTTAAAGAATATCCTTTAAACAAATCGTTAAGTAAAGCCTGATATTGGTCATTATATTTTTCAACAACAACACCGGGTGTTGCAGTTCCTTTAACAAGATTAAGACAAACCGTGCCAAATTCAGGCTTAACCCACTCAAGATTGTAAACGGTAAAATCGTCGTTTACGCGAACAGCTTCGTTAAGTGTCGATTCTTTATAAACATTCCAGCTATCAACATCACTGAAATAACTGATTGCATCATTTTTAAGTATTTCTTCGCGGGAAATATCCTTATAAGGTGCATAAAGCTCATCAAGGAGCATAAGATACTTTGACGCATCCTTTTGATATGTAACCGGAATCATAAATGCATTTCCTGCATTTACAGGAGCAATATTCTTCTTTCCGTTAGGTCCTTTAGGTGCATATATAACGCCAAAATTCACACCGCTGTTATAGAACTGCTTTGCCTGACCTGCGGGGGCTGCACACATAAACAACTCGCCCTTTTTAAACTTTGTATATGTTTCGTCACCCTGTGTAGGAGCAATATATTTCTTAACTGCGCCCCATTCATATACCTGCTGCATTGCCGCTCTTGCATTTTTAGAACCAAGATTAACGGTAGGAGCACCCTTTGAATTAACACCACCGATTTTTCCATTGTTTGAAAGTGCTAAGGTTGTCACCAATCGGTATGCCATTGAATCACCCAAAGCATAACGTGTAATTGTTCCGTTAGCGCTCTTTTTGGTAGCTGCCGCAAAAAGCTTTGTAGCTTCTGCCCAGGTCCAGTTACCCTTTTTATAAAGGCCTTGTATGTAATCGGACTTATAGCCAAGCTCAGCAAGAACGTCCTTGTTATAGAACCAAAGCTCGTAAGCATCAGGCTCCTGTGGTATTATTACTGAAGCCACATATTGCTTTCCGTTAACATTGTAATATTTATTAACACGCTGATTATAGTGTGAAGCCTTCATATCTATGCCGGTCGATTTCATTGCAGCTGTCAGATCGGCACAAAGACCCGCTTTAATAAAATCATAATTCTTATTACCGTTGATTCGTATAACATTACCTATAGGTGCGCCTGCCGCTATTGAAGATACAATTGCCTCGTTATAATTAGCAGCACCCTTTTTCATAACTATTTTAACATTATACTTTTTATTAAGCTCCTTGATTCTATCGAGCTCTAAATCACGTGACGGGTCAATGCCGTATTCGTTTGACGGCTGATACTCGTAAATAAAGGTAACCGTTTTACCGCCGAAATCAAGACTATTTTTGCTCACATTATCTTTATTTCCATTATCTTTTCCTGAGGAAGTATTCTGGTTTGATGCATTTGACGAAACTGAGCTTTCGGTCTTATCGTTTTCTGATTCTTCCCCCTTTGAATTTTCGTTTGTCTGCTGGGAATCCGTATTATCATTTTTAATTTCAGAAGAATTACCGGCAGTTGAAGAATTATCATCTGTTTTTTCTTCACTACCACAAGCAACAGCAGTAAAACAAAGCATAACTGCCAACAAAAAAGCTAAGATTCGATTCATTTTCATTTTATTTACCTCTCTTTTAGTTATTTATCCGTTTAACACACTATTTTTATCTTTATCCTACCAAACCGCTTCGCTCTACGCTTTGGACAAAGAATTTTTGTGTGAAAAGATATAGAATTATAAGCGGAACAATTGTCAGAATAACCGCCGCATAAGAACACAAGCTTACAAGTATATCGCTGTTAGCTTCATTCAGAAGCACACTTGGTATTAAGTCAAACTTATTGGAAAGTAGCGGAAAGTCGTACATAAGCGTTGGAGCAAAATCTGTATCAAGCCATGTCCAGACAAATGAAAATAATCCTATTGTTATCATCATAGTTTTGGCACTTGGTAACATAACACTTATAAAGGTTTTTATTATTCCTGCACCATCAATATAAGCCGCTTCTTCCAGCTCTTTAGGTACTCCTTTAAAATACTGACGCATTAAAACAATATACAAACCACATCGGTATCCTGTTGCGGTTATTGCTAAAATGGCCATACTTAAAGGACTGTTCAAAAGATTCAGCGAGTCGCCGCTTATCAGCGCAAATATATTTAAAATATCAAAGTTTGCAAATATTTTATAAAGCGGAATCAAAAACAAAGTAGGTGGGATTGCCAGACTTATAAGTGCCATAACAAACAAAGGTTTATTAAGTTTAAACTTAAATCTTGCCAAGCCATACCCTATAAGTGTAGCAGAAGCCATTTGAAAAAACGCCATAGAAAAAGTGTATATTAATGTAGTTATTGCGGAATTGGTCAAATCAAGTTTTTCCCAGATAATCAAATAATTATTAAATGTAAAATCCTTTGGAAGATATTGCACAGTAGCATTATAAACATCACTTACCGACATAAACGACGAGCTTATTTGGGTCAGAATAGGATATAAAACCACAAACGCAAGTGTTACGAATAAGAAGAGCCTGAGGACTGATATAGCTGTTTTTAATGTATACTTTCTGACCGATCCGGGGTTTAATTTCATTTCAAATCTCATAAAACCACCCCGCTTATTCGTCCTGATAAAAGACAAACCGATTGACAAAAAGATAAGTTGCTCCCATTATAAAAAGGGTTATAATCAGATATATCCACGCTGCAGCACAACCTTTGCCAATGTCAATATTTCCCGTAAAGCTCAAGTTATGTATAGTTTTAATTACGGCATTACCTGTATTACTGAAAGAATCTATAATTGTATAAATTATAACAACCAGAATCATAGGACTTATTATTGGAAGACTTATCTTCCAGAATACTTCCCATTTAGTAGCACCTTCAACATAAGATGCCTCATAAATTGAGGGTGAAATAGACTGAAGTGCCGCTAAAAATATAATTATAGGTATTGCAGACATAGCCAAAACCTGTCCAATGTTATTAACAGTATCAGACAAAAGATCTATTAAGTCTGTACCTATATTCATTTTTCCCAAAGCTTCACTCAAAGTAGAAGAAAAATCCGCACCCGATGATGAACTACCTCCGAGATTTTCGGCAACAGCTGTTACTTCCTTTGATGATAATAGTCTGTTCACTGCAGTAGAGGATACTATCAAAGGCAAAAACAAAATCGAACGTGCAATACCCCTGCCTTTAAATTCCTGATTTAAAAGACTCGCTATAAAAAAGCTGAATATAGCTACTATTGGCACATTAACGAGCATATCACTTAATGTAGATACAACAGTTTTGTTATACTCCGAATCAGAAAAAAGCATATATTTATAGTTACTTATTCCCGTAAAATCCATTGTGAATCCAACCGAATCATTAGAGACTTTACTAAAAGAGAATGCCACCGACAATACTATGGGATATATTATAAAAAAAATTGAACCAATTATGTAAGGAGCCGTAAATATATAGCCGAATTTACCGCGCTTAGATTCAAACGTTTTTGACTTGTTTACTTTACGTTTCAATTATGCTCCTCCTTTATTAACGGTATAACTTTTAGCTTTATATACAGTATCGTCAAATACTGCATCGTCTGAGCCGTAATTAACAGTAACAGTTATACCGCCGCTGAATACAGTCCTATAAACCTTGTCAGATAACTCAATATAATCAATAATCTGTCTTCCTGATACATCCTTCATATCCTTCATATATTGAGACAGTAAATCACATATTTCGTCCTTTAAATATGAATAGTCGGTAGAATACAAAAATGAATAATCACTTCCACGCACCTCGTTAGCATTTTGTGCCGTCACGACACAATAAGGGTCAGCCGCAACAGACGCCATATCAAGCAGCATATTTCTCATATCGCCACTAAGATTCATAACCGGTCCGCTGTAATCAATCTTACCCGATAAAACCATTTGCAAAAAAGGTACCGATTTATCTGTGTTGTCATATCCGTTATATCTAAGCGGTATATCACAGCAATAATCTATATGACTAAGCATATAGGCATTTGCTCCATTGGTCATAATTTTATATTCA
>JAZQHX010000054.1:0-3416 GCA_045540835.1 Acutalibacteraceae bacterium
ATCTCTCCTAAACTTACTTAACTGAAATTTTTGCTACCCTGACAACAAGATTTCTTCCGTATTTAAACGGCTCGGTAAATATTCTTGTAAAAGAACCGTTCTGTGAAAAAGAAACCGATGCTCCGTCGTCAAGCCATTTTACGGATTCTATATTTTCGTTCATTTCAAAAATATCCTCGTATGCCTCATTTTCCTTTAACCTTAACGCTACATTTTCATCGCCTGCCATCTGAAGATCAAAGCAGAAAAGATAATAGCAGTTATTATACTTTAAAAGGAAATCCTTTGGTTTATTTACAACCTCAATTCCACTTGGACGTGTCAGATATAACGCTTCCTTGAAATAATCGACCCATTCGCCTACTATTCCGAAATATGCATCGTCAATCGGACGAAGATATCCGTTTTCCATGGGTCCTGCATTAAGAAGAAAATTACTGCCGAATTTGCGGCACTCGGCAAACTCACATATTATTTCTGCAGGAGATTTATAATTTAAATCTCCACCGGCATATCCCCAATGGTCATTAAAGACCTCGCACATCTCGCTCGCAACATACTTAGGAGAATCCTCTAAATTTATAGGCTGCGGTTTTCCACGCTCAAAGGTAACGCTGTCAAGCTCAATATGACCGAGCTCTCCCCTTTTTGACATACCGGTATTGTTAATTATCATAGCTTCGGGCTGATACTTTCTTATCAAACCGTAAAGTGCGTCCTCTTCCCAGTCAGCCTCAGGTTTATCCCATATACCGTCAAACCATATACCACCGATTTTTCCGTAATTCTTACAAAGAATTTCAACACTGTCACGCAAATATTTTAAATATGCTTTAAAATCATTTTTAAAACTGGGTTCATGCCAATCAATAAGTGTATGGTAAAAAAACGGAATAATATCGTTTTTTCTGCAGGCGTCCACAAATTCTTTAACAAGGTCTCTTTTGCACAACGAATGTACAGAATCATAGTCGCTAAGCCCTCTCGTATCAAACAGTGAAAAACCGTCATGGTGGCGTGTAGTAAGTGTTATGTATTTACACCCTGCCTTTACGGCAGTATCGCAAAGCCTTTGAGCCCAATCCTTTTCGGGATTGAAGGACTGCGCAAACGCCTCATATTCTCTGTCAGGTATATTGTGCTGTAGCTTAGACCACTCGCCTAACCCTAACATACTGTACAGCCCGAAATGCACAAACATTCCAAACCCCAGTTTTTCAAAATCTTTTATATACTGCTTTACAAGCATTTTCTTACCTCACTGTCAAAAAATAAGAATTTTATGCAAAAAATCAACGAAATAATTGATTTTTTGTGTCGTATGATATATTATACATAATAAGGAGATGTTTAAATTGAGACAAACCGTTTTTCAGCAAAAAAACAATATAGAAACCGAAAAGAACTATTCGGAGGATTTTCCCGTTTTTATTACGCAGAAAAAGCTTCACAGAAATTATGTGTTTTTAAACAACAAAGCCGTTACTACCGCACATTGGCACGAATTTATTGAAATTGAATTCGTATCAAAGGGAAGCGGAACACATATGATAAATAATCAAAAATCCTCATTGGAGAGAGGCTCGATTTTTATTGTTACTCCCTCTGACTTTCATTGCCTTAACTGCTATCCTGAAAACTGGATGGAGCTATGGAATGTTGCCTTTGATATTTCTGTTATATCTCCCGAAATTGCTGAACTGATATCGTCCTCAAAAAATATTTTGCAGACCTGCTTTTCTGAGGAATTAACCAAAAAAGTTGAGGAAGAATTCTCATACTGTAAAAAAGCTTTTGACGAACGGAAAACACTTAGTCCTCTTATAATGAAAAATGAAATTGAGAAAATCATTTTATTGGTTATCAAGGACATTGAAGATAATCGCCGATACGCTGCTAAAATGATTGATAAAAATCTTACTCCGATTCTTCAGCAAACAATACATTATGTTCAAATGCATTTCCGTGAAAAAATCCCGTTGTTTGAAACTGCAAAGGCTCTTCATATTTCAGAAAACTACTTAGGAGAAATTTTCGCAAAGGAAATGGGCATAAGCTATAATAATTATGTAAATAAAATCCGTCTTAAATATTCAAAAAGTCTGTTAAAGCAAAATGATTTATCTATATCTCAAATTTGTTACACATCAGGCTTTAGCACAGCTTCCTACTTTTCAAAACTGTTTTACAATGCCTACGGCGAACTGCCAAGCGAATACAGATTAAGAAAACAAAAGGAAGCACTGGAAAATTCCAATGTTGAGAAAACAAAATAAATATTTTTTAGTTTCTGTGCCTTTCAGTATGAAAGGCGCTTGAATTTTTTTGCTTTACTGCTTCATAGAATCGTCTATAATAGTCTGAATGGTCTTTGAATAATCCGAAATAAGCTTGGAATAATCGTTACCCTTTCTGGCAGCTTCAATAATCTCATCTGTAAGAGCCGCAGCATTCTGTGTAGAGGTTTTATAATAATTCATTGTAGGAATTACATTGTCGCTGATTTTATCAATGATTCCCTGCTGCTCTGCAGTATAAGAATACGGGTCGTTCTTAGCTTCCGGATCGGTAAACATATTACTGAACAGAACCCAAGCTACGACTACACGTGGGTCATCAGAGCCTGCGCCTGCTGCCTTACCCTGACCGCAGAATGCAGGAGAAGCTTTGGTTTTATTATCTGCACCTGTCGGAACAGGACAGATACCAAGATTAGCTTTGTTTTTCTTGAATGCAGATGATGCTACGATTTTCGGCATTAAATCCAGATAACCGTACATTGACTGCTGCATAAACATATAATAGTTTCCATTAACAAATTCGGAGGGGTTATCACTAAATGATTTAGGTCCTACTATGGTAGTACAAATCTCTTTATATTTTGAAAGTGCATTTATAAATTTAGAATCTTTTATGTTTGTAAGGGTTTTTCCCTTTACAAATTTAACCGGATTCCAGTCATTAGAGTAAACAAATGTATTCTGTATATCCTGACCGATTAAATATTGACCTTTTGCAGGGTCTTTTACAATCTTTCCGTATTCTAAGAACTTATCCCAGGTCCACTTTCCTTTGTTATAAAGGGTAAGCGGATCCTCAAGTCCGGCTTCCTTAAACTTGGTTTTATTGTAATAAAGTACATAAGGCAATGTGCTTAAACGACCGGTATGTGCAACCAAACCATACATTTTACCGTTATAGTTATAATAACTGCTCATATCCATATCTATTCCGTATCCGGTTTTAGGATTATACTGATCAACTTCTTTGATATACTTATCCAATGGCTCATAAAGATTCTGAACTACACATTCGGGGAACATCTGATTGGCAATACCACAAATATCATACGGGTCACCGGAAGCCATTCTTGTAGCTACCTGTGAGTTGTAGGTTTCCCATTTAAGTCTTACCAG
>JAZQHX010000055.1:0-3606 GCA_045540835.1 Acutalibacteraceae bacterium
TAAAATTTCCTTATCGGTTGCCTTGTTCTTTCTTAGCATTGGCTTATAAAGGTCACTTGTGAAAGAGGAGGAAGCAACTAAAAGCTGTGAGTCAGCAGTAGACATTGCCGCAGCTATGATAGCCGCTAATAAAATTCCGGCAACGAATCCGGGGAATATTCTTTGAACTACTTCAATAAAAACATTTTGCTGTGTGCCATTTGGCAAAAGAATCTGTGCTAATGAAGTTCCCTCGCCAAAAATAAAGGTACGACCCAAAATAGCTATAGCAATAGCAGCGGATAAAGTAATTATTACCCATACAATTGCAACAGTAGCAGATTTCTTTATCATAGACGGTTTTTTAATTGACATAAATCTTACAATAATGTGTGGCATACCAAAGTAACCTAAGCCCCAGGAAAGACCGGTTACAATATCACGCCAATCGGCAGAGAAAGGATTTGTACCAAAAGCTGTGATACCTTCTTGGAAAGCGGTGTTGTATGTAGAATCAAAATCACCCATAGACATAATAATAGGAACCGCAAGTAAAGCTACTAACATTAAAATTCCTTGGAAAAAGTCAGTCCAGCAAACTGCTTTGAAACCACCAAGAAATGTATATATTAAAATAAGTAATGCGAATATAGCCATAGCTAACATTTCTCTGCCCTGAAACCAAGGAATTACCGCACACATAACATTCTTACCGGCAACAAAAGCCGATGAAACATATACAGTAAAGCTGATAAGAAAAATAATAGCACAAACAATTTTTAAAACCGGATTCTGGGTTGCAAAACGATTAGTCAAATACTGTGGAAGTGTAATTGAATCTCCAGATGCACGTGAGAAACGACGCAAACGTTTGGCAATAAAAATCCAGTTTGCCGCAGTACCCAAAGCCAAGCCTATACCAATCCAAACCTTGCCCATACCGAATGCAAGAATGCTACCCGGGAAGCCCATTAACAGCCAACCTGACATATCAGAAGCCTGGGCACTCATGGCAGTTACCCAAGGACCCATAGAGCGTCCGCCAAGAAAATACTCTTTTTCACCATCGTCTTTGGAACGGAAAAAGAAAAATAAACCAATTCCAAGCATTAAGGCAAAATAAAGTATAAATGCAAATAATTCCATTTTTTACTCTCCTTAAAATATAAAAATTTAAAAAATTATAACATATTTTCATTCAAAAAGCAACCCTTTAAAGCAATAAAGTACGAATACAATTCATAAAATTACATAAAATTATAATATCTATGTTTAATAATTGTTATTTTTGGAGCTGATACTTATGAAAAAATTCATTATTTCTTTTCTGATAATCAGTGGCTTAGGGACATTGTTCCATTTTGTTTACAATTGGACAAATCAAAATACACTTGCAGGCTTTTTCTTTCCCGTAAACGAAAGTATATGGGAGCACCTGAAGCTTATCTTTTACCCTGCACTAATATATTTTTCAGCCGAACGTCTTATTTTAAAAGAAAAAAGCTCCAATAACATATCAGCTATTGCAGTAAGTATATTTTGCGGAATGTTCACAACGGTAGCGCTTTATTATATATACAGCGGTATTTTAGGCTACAATGTAGATTTTATAAATATTCTTATCTTCTTTATTTCGGTTATCGTTTTAATAAAAAAGCGAAACAGTATTCTGAATTCAGGAAAATATGACGACCAAAACACAAAAATAATTCTTGTTATGTCTCTTATACTGACCGCCCTTTTATTCGCCGTTTGGAGCTACAATCCACCTGAGTTGGGTATTTTCATTCCACCTACAAACTAAAACGCCGCCGTAAAGATGCAGAAACTACATTCTTTACGGCGGTAACTATTTTTTTAAAACAGACCTTTAATCCAGCCTAAAATTGTAAAATTATCACGGAATTCAAAATTAAGGATTCCCATTATAAACACAAAAATTATTATGCAAGGAATTGCGTATGTGATATAACCACGCATCCATTTTTTAAGCTTCAAACCTTTACCGGAATTTGCTTCGGCCATAAGGTTATCAAAGCCCCAACCGTGCTTTTTATTTACACAGAAAAGCACCATACATAATGCGCCTAACGGTAAAAGGCAGTTTGAAACGATGAAATCCTCTAAATCGAGAATACTTGAACTCGAATTAAACGGAACAATAAACTTAAGAACATTAAAGCCCAAAGCGCAAGGGAGCGACAAAATAAGAATTGCTATTCCGCAAATAATGCAGGTTTTAATTCTACTCCAGTTTGTAAGCTCTTTTACACAAGCCAAAATGTTTTCAAACACAGCAATTATGGTAGACATAGCCGCAAAGAACATAAATAAGAAGAACAATGCTCCCCACCATCTGCCGCCTGTCATATTATTAAATACCTTTGCCATTGCTTCAAAAAGAAGGCTTGGACCTGCACCTGCATCAATGTCAAATGTAAAGCAGGCGGGGAAAATAATAAGACCTGCAAAGATAGCCACGAATGAATCAAGCACTAAAATATTTATTGATTCTCCCATTAAAGAACGCTCTTTGCCTAAATAGCTGCCGAAAATCGCCATTGAGCCTATACCGAGACTCAAAGTAAAGAAGGACTGATTCATAGCACCTACTATAACATTACCATTGATTTTGGAAATATCAGGCTTTAAATAGAAACTAAGACCTTCCTTTGCGCCGCTTAGAGTAAAGCTGTGAATTGCAAGTATTATAATAAGGAACAAAAGGGCAATCATCATATATTTTGTAATACGTTCAACACCCTTTTGCACACCAAAGGACAAAATCAGGAAGCCGAGAACAACAACTATTGACATAAACAATACCATTATGCCGGTATTACCAAGCATTCCGGAAAATAGCTTACCTGATTGAGCGTTTGAAATACCGGTCATCTTACCCGATAAAAAGCTTACAAAATAGTAAAGAATCCAACCCGTAACCGAGGTGTAAAACATCATAAGCAAAGTATTACCCGCAAGGGCAAAATAACCGTGTAAATGCCATTTTTTTCCCGGTTTTTCAAGCTTATTATACATTCTTACAATACTGCTTTGGCTGGCTCTGCCGAGAGAAAATTCCATTACCATAACAGGAAGTCCCAAAATAACCAAAAACAAAATGTAAATAAGCACAAAAGCTCCGCCGCCATACTGACCGCACATATAAGGAAATTTCCAAACATTTCCGCAACCGATAGCGCAACCTGCGCTAAGTAATATAAAGCCTAAACGGCTTCCAAGTCTTTCACGTTCCATTATTTTTATCTCCAAACCCAATTAAAATTTTTTGTTATAATTATCAATTGCACTCTTAATTATATTGACTGCCTCTTCTTTACCCTTAACCTCATCAACTGCCGTTTCCTTATGCTCAAGGTTTTTATAAACCTCAAAAAAGTGGCGCATTTCATCAAAAATATGCTTAGGCAGTTGCCCTATATCCTTATAATTGTTATAGGTCGGGTCATTAAAAGGAATTGCTATAATTTTTTCATCTCCCCTGCCGTTGTCAATCATCTTGATAACACCAATCGGATAAGCCCTGACAAGTGTTAAAGGCTCTAAATGCTCAGAACACAAAAGCAAAACGTCCAAAGGGTCAAAGTCATCACCATAAGTGCGGGG
>JAZQHX010000056.1:0-2899 GCA_045540835.1 Acutalibacteraceae bacterium
ATGCGAATTGAAGTTTCTATTCCCAAAGAAGTGTTTTTGAAAAACTCCTCTTTAATTGTAACGGCATCCTTTTGCAAAAGCAAAACAATAGTACTGCCTCCGTAAAGGAATTTTCCCTTTTCCTGACCACGTATAACTGTGGTTGCACCGTGCAAATTAGAAATCTTTCCAACCAGCATTGCTCCTACCTTCATTTGCAAAACAGAGCCGAAATGCTCGGTTTTTATAACGGTATATTCACGGCAGTTTTCAGTGAATACAGGATATTCAGCTAAAGCAATCGGTCGGACGGTATGAAGTCTGCCTTTAATAAAAACATTCTCACTTTTTATACCACTTGCAGGATAGCAATAACGGTGGTAATGATTTACACACAAGCGAAAAACAAGGCAAATACCATTCGTATACTGCTTTGCAAGCTTGTCATCTTTCAGCAAATCCGAAATTGTATAACTACTCTGCTTAATCGGTAGAACGGTATCCTCCTGCAGATGGTATGCGCTTAAATAACCGTCACACGGAGCAAAAAATATTGCTTCATTTTCAGGAATAGGACGTCTTCCCTCTTTAATTTTACGGCAAAAGCAATCATTAAAACATTTAAAATCATCTGATTCAAATTCGGATAAATCAATACCGTTATTCTTTACAAAAGGTTTAATAAGCGGTTTTGAAAGTGCTGAATCCAAAAACGCACCGCAAAGCTTAGAAATCCACCTTGCAGTTAGCAGACGCAATATCAAACGACCAAATGCCGTGCGGTACAAAAAGTGTAAGACTTTGCTTTCTTTAACTTTTTCTGCCATAACTATACCCTAACGTCGCATAAAAAAGAACAGCAACAGTAAAACAAACTCTAAAATACCGATTGCAACCATAATCAGCACTCCACGAAGTCCGGGTTTTGGAATCTGAATTTTAGCAAGGAACAAAAAGCCTGTAACCAAGGTAACAGGGAAATAAATTACCGAAATGTCAAATTCGATAATATATCTTAAAAGCATAACGCTTGGGAAAATAAGCGCCGCAGAAGTAACCGGCAAACCAACAAAGGAACGGCGTCTGCCGCTTTCTGTGCGCTGGCGCTCCTCCTCGGTAACATTGAAATAAGCCAAGCGAACAAGTGCTGCCAAAATATAAAGAACCAATACTGCAAAGAGTGCAAAGCTAACTAATTTTAGTGGAAAATTATCTCTGCGTGAGCCAAACACCTGCTGGAGAAATGGCGAAGTATGCACTAAAGACATACCGATACAAGCCGGCAAAACACCGAAAGCTATCAAATCCGAAAGTGAATCAATTTGTATTCCGAAATTTCTTTCAAGCTCGCTCCTATCCTTCTTTGTACGGGCAACAATGCCATCAAAAGCATCACACAAACCACAGAACAGCAAGAAAAAAGTTCCCCAATATGGGTGACCTGCTCCGCTTAAAGTCACAAAAATACCCGTTCCTGCAGATAGCAATGACATATAGGTTAAAATAACAGTATAATCATAAAATCCAATCATTTTAGCCTTTCCCTCCTCTTAATCATACAATACCATACCAAAACTGAAATACCGCATATTATTACACAGCTATAAAACGAAAATGCTCTGCACAAAAGCTCTAAATTTACAGCTTCGGATTCTTCCATTATGTTTTTAAATCCGTCAAGCATCAGATAGTCCGAAACTCCCATAGCTCCCGGAATAGGTACACAGTTTGAACCCAAAGTTACATAACCTTGCCAGAACCACAGCTCAATTGATTTTAGTATACCCTGACCCGTAGTTGCTGCATAGACAAACATTGTAACGGCAATTTGCGAAATACGCTGTAATAAATTAAAGAAAAAACAAATGCACAGCGCCTTTTTATGCCCCGTAATCAATTTAGAATGAGTACGATATTTTTCCATATAAGCATCAAGCTTTTTCTGCTTTTTTTCATAATTGCGTAGCAAGTGAAGCTTACAAAGCAAATATAAAACCGAATTACATATATGGTGAAGCATCCTTTCCTTTTTTAACAGCATATAAAAGAATATCAAAAGACCTACCTGTACGGAAAAACCAATAACAATTAAGATTTTTGACAACAAACTGTATTGTAAAAAAAGGTCAAAACGAAAAATCAGACAAATAGCACCTATTACGATTATTGCAAGAGTATACATTCCAACGTTTGCTACAAGCAAGGCTGTAGCCATCATACCGTTCATACCGTCTTTAATCATAAAATACGCACTTGCAGGCTGACCGCCAGTAGCCGAGGGTGTAATCGCCGAAAAATAAATGTCGGATGCGGAAAAAATATAACCTTGTTTTAAAGACTTACGGTATCCGAACGCACGGCATAGCACCAACAAAGCGATTGCTTCAAAAAATATAAAACCGAGCATACTGAGCATTGCGGCTACAAGCCATGGTATTGAGGCATTTTTAGTATATTCTGCAAAATCCGTCAGCGAAAAATCACGGCTCTGCATAGCTACCGCCCATACACTAACGGCAGCAATAAATACAAACAGCACTACAAACAGCCATTGCTTTTTATCAGCAACCGGCGAGACTGCTTGCTCAGCCGTATTCAAACTATCATTTTTTATTTTTTTCATAAAAATGAAACTCCAAATTTCTTAAACCAAATATTAAATACTCTCACTTTTAAGCTTCGGCATAATCTTACTTTGCAATCTGTCCATAATACGCCAAAGACTGAACTTTTTTGTTAAAAACAAACCGATTTCTACCGCCAGAATACCGGCAGGAATATCTACGATAAAATGTTGCTTTATTAAAACGGTAGAAGCGCAAACCAAAAGTGAAAAAATTCCTTGAAATGCAATATAATAATAATTTTTCTTTTTCATCATCATTGATGTTCTGAAACAAATCCAGCTTTCAAGACAATG
>JAZQHX010000057.1:0-7237 GCA_045540835.1 Acutalibacteraceae bacterium
GGAAATTCCCTTTTCTTCAAACTCTGCAACTATTACCCAACCTTGATTTTGGCAAAACTCTCTTGCCGCTTTTCTTTGTAACGGAATATCGTCAACAGATTTTCCATACTGCATCACAGTGCCTACTTGTTTTTTACTTGAAACACGATACAAAGTAGCTACTCTAAGCAATCGACTCGAATCATTAGAGAAATTATTATAAGCATCATTACTATCAAAACTAAACTGATTATTTTCTATAACTGAATTTATCGTATTCTCTCGTTGTAACATTGTGCTTATCCTTTCGTATATTCTCTATACGAAATCTTTGACAATTAGTATTCATTTTTCAAGGTACACTAAACCTTTTACGGTTCGTAAGCGGAGTGTAGCATAAATATACTCAATTGTCAAATTTCACTATAGATTATTTTTCTACTAGGCCAAGCTCCTGTTTCAAACGATTACCATATATAGCTGAAAGAACGGAAATAACCGCATCTGTCGCCGGCTTTTCCGATTGATTTACAAATGATATTGTAACAATGGAGTTATTAATCTTTGTTTGTATATTTTTTCTTTCCTGCATTTTAGAATTCATTACTTCCGCTCCTAACTTTTTAATATTACGATAAAAATAGAGACTGTTTACTAATTAAAGTAATACAGCCTCTTGTTGATAAAATTTATAAATCTAATGAGTTTTCATTAAGTAAAAACTCATAAAGACCTATATGAACGATACCGTCATCATCTACCCATGGTTTTGCCGTCGTCTTGCTTACGATAATTTTTTTGAAAAAGTCTTTCGTGTTTTTAAGTGGGCGAAGTTCTATATCCATTTTCTGAGGTTCGCTGACATTAAGCGCTGATTGAATATAATATTTTTTTGACCCTTTGTTAACGACAAAATCTATTTCACATTGTTTTTTGCTTCTTTTACCATCAACCATTTCTATTAATTCAACAACCCCCACATCAACTGAGTATCCTCGGCAGAGCAATTCATTATAAAGAATATTTTCCATTATATGAGTTTCTTCCTGTTGTCTAAAATTAAGCCGAGCATTACGGAGTCCTATATCAGTACAATAATACTTTGACGGATATTCAAAATATTTTTTTCCTTTAATATCATATCTTTTTGCATTGCTTAAAAGATATGACTCTATTAAATATTCTAAATAACTTGTAATTGTATTTGCTGAAACACTAATATTTTTCACAGATTGTAATGTTTTAGCAATTTTAGTGGAATTGGTGAGTGAACCGACTGATGAACACAAATCGTCTGTCAATTCTTCCAACACATTCGGAAGTTCAATATCATAACGTTCAACAATATCTTTAAAATAAACCTCGTAAAACAGCCCTTTCAGATAATTCATTTTTTCTTCATCTGATTTTTTGAATAAAACTAAAGGCATTCCGCCATACAATGCAAACTCTTCATATGCGTCAGACTTATCTCCGCCAATAAAATTGTAATACTCCTTAAAAGATATTGGGTAAATTTTTACCTCATCACCTCTGCCTCGAAAAGCGGTTAAAACATCTTTTGTAAGCATTTTAGAATTACTTCCCGTAACATATATATCAACATTACGAAGACGCATCAATCCATTAAGAACATTATAAAGCCTTATATTATCGGGATTTCTCAGTTCCTCTTTTGATATTGCATATTGCACTTCATCAATAAAAATATAGTATACTTCCTTATTTTTAATCTTCGAACGAATATACTTAGATAACTCATCAGGGTTGCGTAAAGCAACATATTTGTCATCGTCAAGTGCAATTGTTATAATTTGCTCTTCTTTTATACCATTTGCAAGCAAATAGTCGTAATATAAATTAAAAAGTAGATAACTCTTACCACAACGTCGTATGCCAGTGATAACCTTTATAAGACCGTTCTCTTTTTTATCAATCAATCGATTAATATAACTATCACGCTTAATAATACTTTCCATAGCAGCCTCCGTATTTAGAAGTTAGGTGTATTTTACCCTAAGTTCTAAATGATTATACCATACCTTTTTAAATAAGTCAATATATCACTGAAAGCATATGCTATTTACTGTCTCTAAGTTATAATTATATATAATTTGCACCAACGGATTATTTCAGCCCCATCCGTCAAAGGACATACTGCAAAGGTTGCCCAAACCACATTACAGACCTTGTGCTACAGTCTATAGCCGTTCATTACTTCGGCACCGCCAAGCTTTTACGGTAAGTATCATTATCTCTATATAATATATATGTGTATCACAGCAAATCCCGATAAGGCAATCAGAATACTTTTCGCTCATTGCGTCGCTAACACTGTTTTGCAGTATGCTACTATAATGTCACTGACATATTTTTCAAGGTACATATTTAACTAACGGCATTTAGCCGATAATTTTTAATTATTCATAAATTTGCGCAATAGATTTAATGCACGATATTTTCGCGCATATACATTATCCGGACTAATATTGAGTAGAACAGATATTTCTGTTAATGTCATACCTAAAATTATATGAAAAACAATAATTATTCTCTCTATAACAGATAACTTCAACAAAGCATTTATCAAACGTTCATTTTCGAAAGTGACATTTATTAGCTCCTTCGACATTCTATCTAGAATAGCCTTAAATTCTTTATCAATTTCTTTTGAATAAATATCCGACTCCTTAGGAAAATCATCCACAAAATTGATAGAAGAATACTCTGCTAATAAAATTTCTAAAAAAGCATCAAATTTATCTTTCATATTATTCCCTCCTAAACTTTTTAGTTCAAGAGGAAACTTCCAATTATATTAAAGCATATTTTGTCCATCTACCTGAAAGAATTATCAATTTTTTTAAAATGACCACTCCATTTGAAGAGCGGTCAGAATCCATCTTTATGAAAGATATTAAATTTCTTTCATAAAGATACTTTTTTATAAATTTGCATTAAACTGTTAGGAAAACACCTTCCTGACATTCAGTACCTGTGTTATAAAGTTTTTAATAGGTTCAATTAATCCTGAAACTATTGAATGCACATTAAAATTCGTGCAAGATTAACTAAACTTTGTAAAAAACACAAGTGCAGTTAAATTATCTAAAATCGTGTTCGAGGAACTTCTTGAGTCTGATAATTCCTTTTTGTCTTATTGGGATAGGGTAAAGACCAGAGCCCAACACAGAGAAAATATTTAATTATGTGTAAAAGATTTGATATGATGATTAAATTAGAATTACTTATAGAACTCTGCAACCGAAAAATTCAACCTTTCTTGCTATTCTCGGGATTATCTGTCCGAAGAAACAAAGAAAGGCTATGAAATTCAATATAACTAACATAAAAAAGTTCTGTTTTTGAAAAAATATCGGTGATAACGAGGATTGTTACATAAATGGCCGATTTGCCATTCTGGCTCTTTTTGATTTTTATTGATTGGATAATTGATTTGTATGATTAAAAAAATTGCCGATAGATAAGATATGAACAAGTCCGATAAAATCAAATAAGAAATCATCTCCTATGATAGTTTTTTCTACATAGGAGATGTTTTTGTATTGTCCGCATAAATTTGGACGGTTCAGTTTAAGCACTTGCTTATTTAGATAATAGTTAATGGACAAGCCTATCATTTTTTATATTCATACAAAAAAATTAACCTTCAAATAAAATGCCCTTATCGTCAAATATAACTACCTTATTTCCTCGCAAATAATCTCTTAACATAAACTGGTCATTGATATTGTCGGGTACAATCATTCCCGCAAGTCCTGCTTGGTCTTTAATATGGAAATCGGAACCTGATGTTTTGATTTTTTTATTGTCTACTGCCAATTTTAAAGCATCGTCAAATCTTGCATCAAAAAGTAAATGAGGATTATATACCTCTACACCATGGACATACTTCATATCAGCAGGAGCATAACCTTGTTCGGTTCTATATGGATGTGACTGTACCATCAAAATATTCTTTTCGTTACAAAAATCGAATAATTCCTCTTGCGTCTTATAATAAAGCGGAAAAGAAGAAATAAAATCATCTTCCGACATACCATAAAGCAAAAATTCAGGATAATTTTCCACTCTGACGAGTTTTAATTCCACACCAAAAAAAACCTTAACGCCTACTTTATTACCCTGAGCCTTGCAGCGTCTATATGTTTCCACGTATTCCAAAGCCTGTTCTTCTAATGTTTCGCCTAATCTTTTGCAATGCGACGGATAACAATGATTAGTCAAAACTATAGCATCAATACCCTTTTTCTTGAAAATATCAGGCAACAATTCGGGTTCATGGTGAGCACAGTTACTTGCCTTTTGGCAATGTGTATGCATATCTATTTTCATAATATTTCACCCCGTGTCAATTCTAATCAGTATTTAATAGAAATCAGTTCATAAGCATATTGAATTTTTCTGTATTATATCCCTTTTCTTTCATAGCACAAATTACCTCATCGAAAGTAGGCAAACTGGTTTGTGCTCCCATTCTTGAAACTGTTATACCTGCTGTACAATTTGCAAACACGAGTGCGTCATCTGCCGATATGCCTGAAGACACCGCAGTACAAAAAGCACCTATAAAGCTGTCCCCTGCAGCTGTCGGGTCAACAACCGGCGCGATATCTATACTTGGAGAGTTAACAATTCTATTACCGTCCGAGAAAACACAACCGGCTTTTCCTAACGTAATAAGCACATTTTCTACCCCCATTTTATGAAGTTTTGCGACTGCTTCGTTAATGGAGGATTCGTCTTGCGGCTTTATTCCTACGATATCATTTGCCTCATGCTCATTAGGACAAATATAAGAAAGACAAGAAATCAATTCTTCGGGCACCTCAGCCGACGGAGCAGGATTAAGCATAACAGGAATATTTTTTGCCTTAGCAAATTTTGCCACCCGGCTATTAACCTCCTGCGGGATTTCGTGTTGCAAAATTACCATATCATAATTTATAATTTCCGTTTCCAAAAAGGCAACGTCATCAACTGTAATTTCATTATTAGAGCCTTTAATTACAATTATTTTATTCTCTGTACCGCTCTCATTTTTCTGAATCTGTATAACCGCCACACCGGTTGAAACACTATCACTCACAAGTATTTTTTCGGTATTGACACCGCTTTGTTTCAATGAATTTACAAGGGTGTTGCCAAAATTGTCATTTCCCACTTTGCCAAGCATAGTAACATCAGAGCCCAAGCGAGCCGCCTGCACAGCCTGATTTGCACCCTTTCCACCGGGGGCCGAAGAAAAACCATTACCAAAAATAGTCTCCCCTTCTCCTACAAATCTTTCAGATGTAACTGTTAAATCCATTGCCATACTGCCTACAACTAAAATTTTAGGTTTCATTTTTTAGCCTCCGTTTTTCTCAATATATGTCATCCGATGTACCCAAACACCATATTTGTTTTTGAAATAAACCTTAAAATTCTCACCGTTATCGGGAATTTTTCTTGTAATTATACCGCTTTGTTTTTCTTCCTGTGTTATTTCTTCATATTTTGCAAGCGAAGCCCATTCTTTTCCGTGAATTCTAAAATCTAAATATAAAATTTCACTTTCGGTGTCATTTGAATTAGCAAAAATCGTCAATTCATCATTTTCTACCTTATAACTTAAATCTGCCTTATTAACACAGAATTCTACATATTCACCGGAATTTTCAAGTTTCAAAACGTAGTACCCTTTTTCAAAATTTCTGGTAATAATCGCCTTTTGGGTGATTGATACTTCTTCAATTACACTACCGTCTTTTATAACCCTTACATTATCACTTCCTGGTATATTAACAGAGACAATTACTTCTTCGCCCTCAAGATAGTTCGATTTATTTCCGTTATCAACCGAAATTTCAGGTGTTTTATTATAAGGATTATCAATCAATAAATCATTTGTTTCCTCATCTAAAAGCGGCACCTTATCTAAATAATCATATCTCCAAAGTGCAAACAACTTAAATTTTTCTGAAAATTCTTCTACTGTGTAGCAGACTCTTTTACACAAAGGCCTTGCCGCTTCCGAAACCTCTATCCCAACTATTTCATCTTTTTCATTTTTAACTATATCAGTTATAAGTGCAACATGATTTGTTCGAGGTTCATTCACAGCATAAAGAACATCACATAATTCAATATCCTCTACTGCATATTCGCCCTTTTGAGCTATGGCTCGCATACCGGGAATAGTAGGCCAACAAATTGTACTTACCCGTCTTTTAATACCAAACGCATAGCGAGCCAAACCATTACATACAATACCGTAGCTACAAGAATTAAACGCACCTTTACCCGCTTGGTAAAGCTTGCTGTAAGGATTGGGTATTGCCGAAAGAAATGTTTCAATAGATACATTTTCTGTGAAAAACTTGTCGGTACGTTCTGTTGAAGAATACGGAAAACCCGTAAGCTCTACACCTGCCTTAAGAACGGTATTTCCGTCCTGCCTTGTGTATGTAGGAACGTCACAAATTGGGGTCCATTTAAAGTCGGTTAGCTGTCTCGAGCGTGCAATAACAGCCGCTTTTTGTGGTGTATCTGGTAACGTATGCTTTAAATTCATTATTCTTTATCCTTTCATTTACGATAATTTAATATTGTTCTTTAATATATTTTACAATATCTTTATTTGCGAATTTCCACAAACAAAAGATACTTAGAAATCTACCAAGTATAATATTTCTGCCTAATACTTTTTTACACATTTTAATATCGTGTTTTAAAAGCCAATTGAGCCATGAACGTTTCTTAAATTCAGGGTGATGAAAGCTTTTTTTCTTCCATATATTTAAAGAAAGTTGTCTTGCCGCCAAAGGCCATAAAAGTTGATATTCAATACTATTAATATTACAAAAAACATCGGGATTACTACATACGGAAATCCTTCGTGTTTCTCTATTTGTTTTAGTCGGCATAAACTCCCATTTATATTCATTTTTATCAAATTCCAATTTAACCAACATTCCGTAATCAGTATACTTTTGTATTCTTTGATAATCCGTATCAAATATAAAATTACCAAGTGAGTAAAATATGATTTTATCACCGATTTTTTCGTAATTTTGAACTACATGAGGATGGTGTCCAATAATAATATCTGCACCGTATTTTAAGTATCTTTTATATCTGTTCCTCACAAAAGGCATTGGAATTTGAGAAAATTCTTGACCAACATGAGATATAACAATACACCAACGGCATTTTTTCTTAACCTCTTTTATTTGTGCTTTTACATTTTCTTCAT
>JAZQHX010000058.1:0-3197 GCA_045540835.1 Acutalibacteraceae bacterium
AATAAGAAACGATGAATTTATTCAGGCTGTGAAGGATTTGAGCGATGACAGTAGTTATTATGTTTTTTGGCAGGCAGGAGAGTGTGAAGACCTATATGTATCAAAACCGCTTATAGCTGCAGTAAAGAATAATAAGCTTTATTTTTATGATCCGACTCAAAAGATAGATGTTGTTGAGGTCAGGTATAAAAATAATACATTTAAGTTAGATTTGGCTGAGAAAATCGGTAAGACCTATGAAATATCAATAAAAGGAGAAACAGAGAATAATGGTGACAAATATTGAAATGATAAAGAGATACGAAGGAAACCCAATTTTAAAGCCTGAGGATATGCCGGCTCCTTGTTGCGCAGTTTATAATTCAGGAGTTGTTAAGCTGCCTGATGGTACATATGTAATGATGAGCCGCTTTGAAGCACTAAACAAAAAGCAAAAAGTCTGGACTTCAAGAAGTATGGACGGTATTAAATTTATACCGGATCCGGAGCCTGTTAAATTTGTTTGCAAACCAGAGGAACAGGAATTTTACGATGAGGTTACTTTTCCAAATTCAGGACATATGATCGGCTCGTGGTATGACCCACGTATTTGTCCTGTGGACGGAGAATATTTTGTTGTATATTGTGTTGGCGGCGATTTCGGTTGCAGAATCGCTATCGGTAAAACAACCGATTTCAAAACAGTGGAGCATGTTAGTTTTCCATTACATATTGCAAATCGCAATGCTGTTTTATTCCCTGAAAAAATCAATGGAGAATATTGGATGCTTCATCGTCCGCAAAATGTTGTTCAAAGCGGCGATATATGGATTACATCTTCACCTGATTTAGAATATTGGGGAACTTGCAGAGTTATAGCCAAGCCGGAGAATTATTGGGAAAACACTAAAATAGGACCGGCAGCACCGCCCATTAAAACCGATAAGGGTTGGCTCATTGTTTATCACGGAGTATTCCCAAATTGTAATGGAATAAATTACGGTGCGGGCGTTATGATGCTCGATCTTGAAAAGCCCTGGAAGGTAATCGGACGTTGCAAGGATCCGATTCTGTATGTTAAGGAGCCTTATGAAATGATAGGTCAGGTACCTAATGTTGTTTTCCCTGGCAGTGTTATTCCTGAGGCAGATGGAACAGTTAAAATTTACTATGGTGCAGCTGATTATGTTCAGTGTCTGGCTACAACAACTTTAGACGAGCTCATTGAAGTTTGTTTCAATGAACAATAAATAGCGAATTCTTATTGGCATATTACTGTAATCAGTAATGATTCAGATATGTGATTTTTTATTTAAATTATTTATATTATTACTTAAAAAAATAGGGAGTAAAATATGAAAACAATTCTTTTTCAAGGCGATTCCATAACCGATTGCGGAAGAAACAGAGAAAATGATTTTTATCTTGGTAACGGATATGCCAATTTTATTAAGGCAAGGTTAGGACTTGATTTTCCTAATCAATACCGATTTTTAAACCGAGGTGTAGGTGGTGATAGGCTTATAAATATTTATGCCAGACAAAAGAATGACATAATTAAGATTAATCCCGATTATTTAAGCGTTTTAGCAGGAATCAACGATGTGTGGAACGGTCTTGATGATAGAGAAAATGTAAAATACGATCGTTTTGCCCAAATATATGCAATGTTTATGGAGGATATGCGTCTCAAGCTTCCTAATACCAAAATTTTTATTATGGAGCCTTTCTTTGTTAAGGGGGGAAATGCTGTTAAGAATAGCGAAGATTACCCCGATAGAGAAAAATACTTTGAAGAACAGGTCTTAGAGAAGGCTGATATTGCAAAGAAAACAGCAGAGGAATACGGTGCAGTATTTATACCGCTTCGAGATAAGCTTAAAGAGGCAGAAATGAAGATGGAAACTAACGAGCTTAGCTATGACGGAATACACTTAAGCCCTATAGGACACGAAATAATTGCACGCAGGTGGCTTGAATATTTTAATAAATATAAATAAAAGGAGATTTTGTTTATGCAAAAATGGCAACGCTTCAGATATCTGCCCTGTATACCATTAGGACCCGATGGCAGAAAAATTACGGGTTCAAAAGAGCATATAGCTCTTTCTCGCATGGCGGCTGCGGAAGGAATGGTGTTGCTCAAAAACAATTATAACCTTTTACCGCTTAAAAAAGGAGCTAAGATAGCTCTTTTTGGCAAAGCCTCTGCCGATTATGTTAAAGGTGGCGGCGGTAGCGGTGATGTTACTGTTCAGTATGTTTTAAATTTGTGCGACGGCATGGATATAAAGCAAAAAGAGGGTAAATTATTTGTTTTTGAACCGTTGAATGAGTTTTACAGAGCTTATGTTAAAGAAAAATATGATAACAGCATTCTGCCCGGAAAAGTTGCTGAGCCTACACTTCCTGAACAACTCCTTGAAAGCGCTGTAAATTACGCAGATATTGCGATAATCAGTATTTGCAGATATTCTAATGAGGGAGCGGATAGGACAGAGAAGGATGATTTCTACCTGACAGAAGAAGAAAAACATTTAGTTGAAACTGTATCTTCTGCTTTTGATAAGACGATTTTAGTTTTGAATGTCGGTGGAATAGTAGACTCTTCATATTTTGTAAACAACGATAAGATTCCTGCTGTGCTACTGGCTTGGCAGGGCGGTATGGAGGGTGGTCTTGCACAGGCAGATATTTTATGTGGTGATGTTTGCCCATCGGGTAAGCTTACCGATACTTTTGCTAAAAGCTTTGCTGATTATCCCTCTTCTGACGGATTTAACAAATCTGAAGATTTTGTAGAGTATACAGAAGATATTTTCGTTGGCTATAGATATTTTGAAACTATACCGAATGCCCAAAGTAAGGTTAATTATCCTTTTGGTTTTGGTATGTCCTATACTGATTTTCATATTGAAACTATTTCTGCAAAAATTGAAAACTCTAAAATTATTATGCAGATAAAGGTTACAAACATCGGTAATGTATCCGGTAAAGAGGTAGTTCAAATATACACGTCGGGTATTGGTGGCAGATTGGAAAAGCCTATGCTTGAGCTAAGGGCTTTTAGTAAAACAATGCAACTTTCTCCGGGGGAGAGCTGTCTGTTGAATATAGATTTTGCAGTTGAAGAGCTTTCCGTTTATGATGAGGCTAACTCATCGTTTATACTGGATAAGGGTGTTTATCGGATATACGTAGGAAACAGCGTAAGAAAT
>JAZQHX010000059.1:0-3071 GCA_045540835.1 Acutalibacteraceae bacterium
GTTTACCCACTTCGGAATTTCGGGGCCACTTGTTTTGAGTGCGTCGTCCTATATGCGATATATGAACAAAAAGGAATACTACGTACAAATAGATTTAAAGCCCGCCTTACCGTCAGAACAGCTTGACAGCAGGATTTTAAGGGATTTTTCCGAAAATATAAATAAGGATTTTATAAATTCTCTCGATAAACTTTTGCCTAAAAGCCTTATTCCGATAATCGTTAATTTAAGTGGAATACCTCCTTATACTAAGGTTAACCAAATAAGCCGAGAACAAAGAAACGAACTTGTAAAGACTATTAAAGCACTTACCTTGCACGTAACGAGACCTCGACCTATTGAGGAAGCGATTATTACAAGCGGTGGTATTTCGGTTAAGGAAATCAATCCTGCTACTATGGAGTCAAAAATTATAAACGGACTTTATTTTGCGGGTGAAATAATTGATGTTGATGCCCTGACGGGCGGTTTTAATCTGCAAATTGCTTTTTCTACGGGCTATCTTGCAGGACAGAATATATAAATTTAAAGGAGTAAAAAGTTATGAATAATATTTCGGTTGCAATTGACGGACCTGCAGGTGCAGGTAAAAGCACCTTATCACGCAAGGTAGCAGAGGAATTGGGCTATATATATGTAGATACGGGTGCTTTGTACCGTGCTGTTGGACTTAAATTTTCTAATTTGGGATACAATACTGATTTGATTTGTGATGTTGATGCCGTATTAAAGGAAACAAAGGTTGATATACGCTTTGTAGACGGTGAACAAAGGGTGTTTTTAGACGATAAAGACGTATCTGACGATATTCGCACTCCTACCGCTTCAATGATGGCGTCAGCCGTTTCTGCCAAGCCTGCGGTGCGTTCCTATCTTCTTGATATGCAGAGGCTGTTAGCGAGTGAAAATAATGTTGTTATGGACGGTAGAGACATAGGAACGGTTGTACTTCCTAATGCTACTGTTAAAATTTATTTGACCGCTTCTGCTGAGGACAGGGCACAGCGTCGTTATGATGAGCTTATACTTAAAGGTCAAAACGTTACCTTTAAAGAGGTATATGACGATATGGTTCAAAGGGACTATAACGATATGCACCGTGAGATTGCTCCTCTAAAGCAGGCAGATGACGCTGTCGTAGCTGATACTACAGGCTTTCAGCCAGAACAGTCACTTGAATTATTACTCAAAATCGTAAAAGAAGGTATAAAATAATAATGAAAATAACACTTGCCGAAACCGCAGGCTTTTGCTTTGGCGTTAACCGTGCGGTAAATATGGTGTATGAGTTGTTGGATAACGGCGAAAAGGTTTGCACATTAGGACCTATCATTCATAATCCACAGCTTGTTGACGAATTAAAGGAAAAGGGCGTTCGCATAGTTGAGAGTCCGAATGAAGTTAAAGACGGTGAAATTCTGGTTATCCGTTCTCATGGCGTTGAGCTTGAAGTAATAAATAACGCAGAGAATCTTGGTGTTAAGATTGCAGATGCTACCTGCCCCTTTGTTGCAAAAATTCATAAAATCGTAAGCGAGGAAAGCTTAAAAGGAGCAGTAACTATTATTGCAGGTGACCGCCTTCATCAGGAGGTCAAGGGCATAATCGGACATTGTCACGGTGAATGTTATGTGGTGTCCGGCGTCGAAGAATTGGAAAATTTACTTAAAATTAAGGGGAATTTTGACCAAAAACCCTTAATTTTGGTCTCTCAAACTACATTTAATGCAGAAATTTGGGAAAATACTCAAAAATTTTTAAAAAAAGTATGTACAAATGCGAAAATATTTGATACAATATGTAATGCGACTTCGATGAGGCAAAGCGAAGCTGACCTTTTATCAAAATTAAACGATATGATAATTGTTGTCGGCGGAAAGCATAGCTCGAACACAGCAAAGCTCTATGATGTGTGTAAGGCTAATTGCCCAAGAACATATCATCTTGAAACTGCGTCCGAAATTTCGGATATTGATTTTAAAGGTGTGAGTTCTGTCGGAGTTGTTGCAGGTGCGTCAACGCCTGCGGGTATAATAAAGGAGGTTATTAAAACCATGTCGGAAATTTTACAACCGGTTGAAGAACAGATGGAGGTAAAAGAATCTGTTCAAAAGAGCTTCGAAGAAATGACAGACGAGGAAGCATTCGAGGCTTCGCTCAGCAGCTTAACAGGGGACCAGAAGGTTTGTGGTGTAGTTATTGCTGTTAACCCCACTGAGATCACAGTGGATATCGGCAGAGGAGTAACTGGCTACGTTTCTGCTGATGAATATTCATCTAATCCCGATGCTAAGATGGTGGATGAAGTTAAGGTCGGTGATGAGCTGAATCTCATCATTATGAAAATTAGTGACCAGGAAGGAACCGCAATGCTTTCAAAGCGTCGTTACGATGCTATTGCCGGTTGGGACAATATAGTTGCCGCCAAGGATTCCGGTGAAATCGTTACAGGTTACGTTAAGGAAATTATCAAGGGCGGCGTTGTTGCATTTACTAACAATGTACGTGTATTTATCCCTGCTTCCCAGGCTACTATGTCCAGAAATGATTCTTTAGAGGATTTAAAGGGCAAAGAGGTATCTTTCCGCATTATTGAAATCGGAAGAGGCCGCAGAGCAGTTGGCTCTATTCGTAGTGTACTTCGTGAAGAGAAGAAGGCACAGGAAGATAAGATTTGGGCAAACATCGCTGTTGGCGATCGTTTTACCGGTACTGTTAAGTCATTAACCAGCTACGGTGCATTTGTTGACATCGGCGGTGTTGACGGTATGGTACATGTATCTGAATTGTCCTGGCAGAGAATCAAGAATCCTTCAGAGGTTGTTCTTGTTGGCGATACTGTTGAAGTATACGTTAAAGCAATCGATACCGAAAAGAGAAAGATTTCTTTAGGTTACAAGAAGGAAGAGGACAATCCTTGGGTTATTTTCCAGAATAACTACAATGTTGATGATGTTGCAAAGGTTACAATCGTTAGTATGACTACATACGGCGCATTTGCTCGCATCATTCCCGGAATTGATGGTCTTATCCATATTTCACAGATTGCTAATAAGCATATTGCTAAGCCT
>JAZQHX010000060.1:0-2760 GCA_045540835.1 Acutalibacteraceae bacterium
GAAAGCACAGTTTATCAGCAACGTTGATCCGGATGATGCCGCAGCAGTTCTTAACAGAATTGATATTGCTCATTCGCTGTTTGTGTTGGTTTCTAAATCCGGTACTACCCTTGAAACCTTGACAAACGAAATGTTTGTAAGAGATGCACTCAGCAAAAACGGTCTCGATGCATCTAAGCATATGATTACCGTTACCAGTGAGACATCGCCTCTTGCAAAAAGCTCGGATTATTTGGCTGCTGTCTTTATGGATGATTATATCGGCGGTCGTTATTCTTCCTGCTCAGGTGTTGGCGGTGTTATCTTATCACTTGCATTTGGTTTTGATGTGTTCCAAAGATTTTTAAATGGTGCTGCAGAGGCAGATGTATTAGCAAAGAATTCTGATTTAAAAACCAACGCTGCAATGCTTGATGCTCTGATCGGCGTTTATGAAAGAAATGTGCTTGGATATCCCAGTACAGCCGTTTTGCCTTATTCACAGGCACTAAGTCGGTTCCCTGCACACCTTCAACAATTAGATATGGAATCAAACGGCAAATCAGTTAACCGTTTCGGTCAAGAGGTTGATTATGCAACCGGTCCCGTTGTTTTCGGTGAACCGGGTACGAACGGTCAGCATTCTTTTTATCAGTTGCTTCATCAAGGAACGGATATTGTTCCTTTGCAATTTATCGGCTTTAGAAACAGTCAAATTGGTTCTGATGTAGAGATTCAGGGTAGCACAAGTCAACAGAAACTATGTGCAAACGTAGCAGCACAGATTATGGCGTTTGCTTGTGGTAAGTCTGATGCTGATAAAAACAAGAATTTTGAAGGTGGACGTCCATCCAGCATTATCATTGGCGTTCAGTTAACACCCGAAGCAATTGGTGCTTTGCTTGCTCACTTTGAAAATAAGGTAATGTTCCAAGGCTTTGTTTGGAATCTGAACAGCTTTGACCAAGAGGGTGTTCAACTCGGTAAAATACTTGCAAAAAAGGTGCTTGCACACGAAACCGATGGTGCTTTAAAAGTGTATAGTGATTTGCTAAGCATCTAATAAATAAAGCTATTTTCAATTTGCCTTGTCTTTATTAAGGTAAAGTGGTATAATATTGTAAAAAAGTTATTAAGAGTGGTGGTTATGTGAATCTATTACATATGAAACAGGCGTTGGAAGTTGCAAAATCAGGGTCCATCAATAAGGCTGCTGAAGTATTGCTCGTTGCAGCTCCCAATATCAGCCGTTCCATAAAGGAGTTGGAGTCAGATCTGGGTATCACAATTTTTGAGCGTACTCAGAACGGTATGAAGCTCACACCTGATGGGGAGGAATTCTTGGATTTTGCCAAAAGCATAGTTGGCCAGATTGACAGAGTTGAGAATTACTATAAGAAGGGTCATCCCAGAAAGCAAACCTTTTCTCTTTCTGCGCCAAGAGCAAGCTATGTTTGTGAAGCATTTGCCGAATTCTCTAAATCTCTTTCCAAGGATGCTGCTGAAATCTTTTATAAAGAAACCAATTCCCAACGCACACTTAACAATATGATCAACCACGATTATAAGCTTGGTATTGTACGCTATGCCGAAAACTACGATATGTACTTTAAGACAATGCTGGAGGAGAAGGGCTTTACCTATGAACTCATTACTGAGTTTACCTACAAAATTATTATGAGTAAGGATTCTCCTTTAGCAAAATTAGATGCTATTTCTTCAGAAGATTTAAGAGAGTATATCGAAATCGCTCATGCTGATCCTTACGTTCCGTCTATGCCGGTCTCCAAGGTGGTTAAAGAAGAACTTTCTGACGATATTGACCGTCGAATCTTCGTGTTTGAGCGTACCAGTCAGTTTGAGCTTCTTACACGCAATCCCGAAACCTTTATGTGGGTTTCGCCAATTCCGCAAAGCCTTCTTGATAGATATGATTTAGTTCAGAAGGATTGTGTTGAAAACCGCAAAATCTACAAGGATTTGCTTATATATAAAAATGGATATAAGCTCTCTAAACTTGATAGGCATTTTATTACTTGCCTAACAGAGGCAAAAAGAAAGTATATGTAATGAAAATTCCCGATTTTCGCACCCTGCGAAGGTCGGGATTTTTCTTTGTTTACGCTATTCGATATAGGTGCTATCGATAATGATAATACCGATTATCACAATTAAGAATATGCAAGACAAAAACTATTTGTTAAAATAATAACGAACTCAAGAGAAGGAGGTATCAAGATGTCAAGCTCATCTGTTACAAAGGCAACTTTGGGCAGAGTACCGCATTACTTAAAGTTCTTAAAGGAACTACCTGATGACGGATTTGAGTACATCTCAGCAACCCACATAGCAAGAGAACTCGAATTAGGAGAGGTTCAGGTAAGAAAAGATCTGAATGCGATAAGCGGCGCAGGAAAGCCAAAACTCGGTTACGTAACCGAGGAACTAATTCAAAAATTAGAAGACTGCCTTGGATGTAATAGAATGACGTCTGCAGTCCTCGTGGGTGCCGGTAAGCTCGGTAAGGCTCTGCTTGATTACAGCGGATTCGAAAAATTCGGAGTAAAAATCATAGCGGCCTTTGACAGTAATGAAACGGCGCTCAGTCTCGGCGGAAAGGTTGAGATACTTCCCATCAGTCAGTTTGAGCAGTTTTGCAAAGAACACAACGTCAAGCTCGGTATCATAACCGTAGGCGAAGGTTCAGCTCAAACGGTATGCGAACAAATGGTATCAAGCGGCATTGAGGCAATATGGAACTTCGCCCCATGCAAGCTAAAG
>JAZQHX010000061.1:0-3417 GCA_045540835.1 Acutalibacteraceae bacterium
TTTGACGCACCAATCGAAAACCCGATTGACTATACGCAGATTTTGGATAATTGGAATCTTTTGAATACGATTGCAGGTGCTTTTGGTATGTTCTTTGAAGGTGACGATG
This sequence comes from Acutalibacteraceae bacterium, assembly GCA_045540835.1. Classification (GTDB taxonomy): domain Bacteria; phylum Bacillota; class Clostridia; order Oscillospirales; family Acutalibacteraceae; genus UBA737. Next base: position 110 of record JAZQHX010000061.1, read on the forward strand.
ATAGATATAACGGTTTGTACGATTTGCTGTTCTGTTTGAATACACCTGTCGAGCCGCTTCCGCCGGTATATAGAATAAGCGAAAAATATTATAAATATATTTTGAAAGTTTTCAGAAAAAAAGACCGTTTTCTTAATTTATTTGAGTTATATTCCGAAAAAATAATATAGTGTATTTTTGTCAAATTACGCTAAGTGTGTGATGTAATAAGCAGGGGGCGAAGATGTGTTTGGAGCTATATATGGTGATATAATCGGTTCGTATTATGAAACCCATTGTACAAAGGATTATGACTTTGAGTTTCAGCGTGACAGCACTTTTACTGATGACACGGTTTTAACTGTCGCAGTATGCAAGGCAATATTGAATAACCCCGAAAGTATTACCCGTTGGCAAATTCGCAAAAGGGGATTGGAATACGCAGGACAATACAGGCAATATTATTCGTTTTATCCGAATGCGGGATTCGGTAATATGTTTTCGCAGTGGGCAAGGTCCGATACATATACAATAAACCGCAGTTATGCTAACGGCGCCGCAATGAGAGTGGTGCCAATAGGCTATGCTTATGAAACTATTGAGCAGGTTATGCTTCAAGCAAAGGCAAGTTGTTATTATACCCACAAAAATATCGAAGCAATAAAAGCGGCACAAGCAGTATCGGCAGCAGTATTCTTGGCAAGAAAAGGCGAAAGTAAAGAATATATCTGTAATTTTTTGCAGAATAACTTTCACTATGACTTATCGAGAAAGCTTGAGGATATTAGAAAAAATTATGTTTTTGACAGTAGAGCATCTTATAGCGTGCCGCCTGCGATAATATCCTTTTTGCAATCGAGTGATTATGAAAGTGCAGTCCGGAATGCGATTTCGCTCGGTGGTGATGCTGACACAGAAGCGTGTATAGCCGGTGGGATTGCAGAGGCTTATTATAAAGATATACCAAAACATATATCGGATTTTTGTGACAGGAAAATTGATTATACACTTAAAAAGGTTATTTTTGATTTTAAGGAAAAGTTTTGCAAATAATCAAAACACCTGACTTTTTAATCAGTACAAAGTCAATACTGTAAATATAATTAAAGGGGTGAGTAAAATGCCGATAGCAATTGGTGTTATAATAATTTTAGCCGCACTAAGCGGTATAAATTATTATTTATCACAAAGTATTTATAAGGGGATTGTATCGATACTGCCAAAGGTGCGAAAAGGCGCTGTTCTGGCGGTTTTCGGAGGAATGACCTTGCTTACCGTTTTGGGCTTTGCACGTTCATTTTTGCCATTGCCTTCAGGTGTTAAGCATATTCTGGGTGTTGTTTTCGCTTACTGGCTGGGCATTTTCGTTTATCTGCTCTTATTTACTTCAATTGCCGATATTTTCACGCTTATATGTTCGCTGTGCAAGCTATCCTTTATTAAAAAACGTTTGTATAAAGGAATTTCGCTTGCAGTCGTTATAGTGCTTACCCTTACGACGGTCATTTACGGATTTGTAAATGCAAGACAAATTGACCACGTATCCTACGAAATACCTCTTGAAGGCAAGGCGGATATATCGGATATAAAGCTTGTTATGATAAGTGATCTTCACTTGGGTGCGGTGGGGTCAGAAAGCAGACTTGGAAGCATTGTAAAAGAAATCAACGGGCTTGAGCCTGATGTTATATGCATTGCAGGCGACTTTTTTGATACCGACTATAATTCTATAAGAAATCCCGAAAAGGCGATTGAAGCAATTAAAAAGCTTTCGGCCACTTACGGGGTGTATGCTTGCCTTGGAAACCACGATGCCGGCAATACGGTATCACAGATGGAAGCCTTTTTGCAAAGCTGTAATGTACAAGCTTTAAAGGACGAATTTGTTGTAATTGACAACAGACTTGTGCTTTTGGGTAGGCTTGATGCCTCACCAATAGGCGGTTACGGCGAAGTTAAGCGCAAAAAGCTTGCCGATGTTTTTTCACATGAGGGCTTATCCGACCTTGCGGTGGTAGCAATGGACCATAATCCTGCAAATATTAAGGAATATGAGGACGAAGTTGATTTGATTCTTTCGGGGCATACGCATAAAGGTCAACTTTTCCCGGCAAATATTATAACCGACTTGTTGTATGAGGTCGATTACGGATACTATAAAAAAGATTCAGGCGGTCCGCAGGTTGTAGTAACTTCGGGAATAGGGGCTTGGGGAATGCCTATGCGTGTCGGAACGGACAGCGAGATTGTAACCATAAATTTTAAAACTGAAATAAACTAATAATAAGCGACAGAGATTTTGCAATTTAATCTCTGTCGCTTTTAATATTGGCATTAACCGTTAAGATACCATATCCCGAAATTGAGGTATCCCGCAAAGACTACCCACAGCAAATAAGGGATTTGCAAATAAGCGGCAAGTGGGTTTATTTCTTTATATTTGGTTATTGTTCTTACAATAAAGAAAAGAAGTGCTAAAAGCCAAATAAACGCAAAAAGAAAGCTGCGCATATTAAAAAAGATTATGCTCCAGAAGAAATTAAAAAACAGACTTATTGCATATGCATAAAGCGCCGATTTTCTTGCCTGCATACTTGTAGTTTCGGTGTTGTAAATCATGGCGGCACTTACTCCCATAAGAATATAGAGCAATGTCCAGACAATTGGAAAAAGTATGGAGGGCGGAGAAAGTGGTGGAGTTTTCAAAACCTTGTAAATATCCATATTTCCGCTTGTAAGTAGTGCTGACAATCCACCTACAGCTAAGGCTGACAGAATGAAAATCACATAACTTTTAATCTTTTGCATAAAACCACATTCCTTTCAACTAATCAGGTGCAAACCTGATATTCTAAGTAGTATATTCTATGAAATGGGGTTGGAATTTATGTAATATAAGCTTTTAAGGCTTGAATTAGTCAAAAAACAATCGTCAAAAATTACAAAATTTAATATTGAATATTGGTCGGTTTGTGGTTTTAGCATAATAAAAACGCTCGCTTATTGTTGTAAAAGTACGAAATTTGTGCAAAATCACTATTGAAATCGGATAATAAAATATTTATTTTCAAAGAAATGCTAAAAAAGTTTGTTTTTCGATAATTTAAGTTTGTTATTATGTAGAGATTGCCATTTTGCTTGTGCTATAATGAGTTAGCAAAAGCACGAATTGTGCAATTATTAAACAAAGGAGACTGAAAATTATGAAAAAATCATTTTTACGCATTCTTTCAATCGCAGTAACATTACTGTTGATTGCAGGTATGGTAATGATGCCTGTATCTGCGGCAGTGCCCGAGACGGGAACGACCGGTTACAAAGGATATACC
>JAZQHX010000062.1:0-7597 GCA_045540835.1 Acutalibacteraceae bacterium
ATCAAAAACTGCACATTTAAGCGAGGTAGTTCCAATATCCGCACCCAAAAGATACTTTTTATTTGTTTCTTTCATCATAAGCCTTTCTGACAGCCGCCATCATTTCTTCAGCCATAGCGGCAGGGTCTTCTGCTTTACATATACCGCTACTTGAACCCGAACCGTCAGCTCCTGCCATTATTATGTTATAGCAATCATTACCGCAACTAATACCAGCCGACGGCAACACCATTATTTCGGGATTAACCTTTTTTACAAGGTCGATACAAGCGTCAACATATTCTCTGCCAACAGCAATACCTGTACCAATAAGCTCGCTCGGCTCGGCAACGAGTATATCGGGGTTCATCTCGGCAATTGCCTTAATTTCGTCCTCAGTATCAGCGCAAACAATTGTAGCAAGGCCTACCTCTTCGGCACGTTTGATTGCTTCTTTAACTTCGTCAAGAGTAAGCTTACATTCAGCGTGGTTAAGCATGACGCCTACTGCACCTGTTGCCTTTACTGCTTCGGGTAAAATAGTACCCATACCTCTGCCAACAGGTATAGAATCCATATGCTGAGAGTAAACGTGTATTCTATCCGATGTATTTTCAGCTATAAGGCGTAAATCGGTTGTTTGAACATCAGCAATAACGTCCATATCGTACTTTTGTGCAAAGCCGTCAATTTTCTTCATAAGATTGAGCAGTTCCTTGCCGTATAAATATGCTTTAGGACCAAACTCGAAAAAGGGTGTGGAAATTTTATAATCTTTAATCATATCTTTATTTCCTTAGATTATCTTTTCTGCTGAAGGTCATAGTGAACATCATAAGCCTTTTCTTCATCTGTGAACTTATGTAAAGTATTTATAACTTCACCATTGTTCCACTTTCTGTCGATTTCAGCATCCCCTATACCCATTACTGTAACATTAACTTGTCTGCGACGGGCACGAACATGGTCCCAGTCAACAAAATAAACGTGAGCAAACTCACCGCCGTCTAATTCACCGTCTTTAATAGTCATAGTTTCGCTTCTGCCGAAGAATACTGAACGCAAATGTCCGTCTGTATTCATACTTGTAAAGTCACCGGGCTCGTTTACATATCTGCCGAATTTTGAGTGAATCGGGCCTGGATGGCGGTAGTCGCCTTCGTTTACGTAGTCGGGTATCATCTTTCTCATAATGTCTAAAAGGTCGTGCTGTAAATACTCAAGGTCAAAGGTATCAATATCGTGTGAACATTCCTGAACCATAACTGAACAAGTTGTATGGTGAGAAGCTATAGTAACTGTACCGTTCTTAACACCTGATGCTTTTACGATTTCGATGATTTCCTTTGAGATATCGTGGAAAGTAGGTATCCAACCACGTGACTGTAACTCTAACTCTTTCTGAAAAAACTTAAACTCCATTTTTTATTCCTCCAAAATTTTTATTATATTGATAGTATTGTTGATTTGGTCATATTTAAAGAACAAAACCATCATTTATTTTATCTTATAAAAGTTTGCTAAAAAATATAATCAATATTTAAAATCAAAATCACATTTCTTTAAAAATTCCCTTGCCATAAGTGTTGCTCCGACTTGATTCGGATGAATTCTATCCCACGCAATATACGATGAATGTCGAATTTCACAATACCTTTCATACATTCCTTGAAAATCAACAAAAATGCAACCATACTTTTCAGAAAGTTTTCTGCATATTTCAACGTATTCATCCATACGCTTACGCATCATATCCTGGCGGTTATTTTCAATAATATATGGTGAAAGTATAAAGATTCCTTTTACATTATCCTTAGTACCTAATATCATTTTTTCTATATTTTTCTCATACTCCTGAGGCATAACCTGCCAATCGGCTACCGCTGGAGTATCAAATTGTCGCCATACATCATTTATTCCAATACAAATTGAAACCCAATCAGGATTGAGATTTAAAACATCACGCTCATATCTACAGAGTAAATCCCGACTTGTATTACCCTCTATCCCTGAATTTGTAACACGAATTCTAAGCCTAGGATAATAAACCGCTAAAAAATTCTCTATTATTCGCACATAACCTCTACCAAGATTATCAAACATAGAGTCTGCAACAGGTTTTTGACTTCCCATATCTGTTACCGAATCACCGGCAAAAACAATTCTGTCACCATCATTAAAAATCATAGCAAATACCTCTATTAAGATAACAGTTTATTTATTAAGCCTTTCGCCTACTGCACCACCGGGATGCACTAAAGCGAACTGCTCATTTTATACAATATGCAATTGCCGCAATTCGTTTTGCTGACTCCATAAGTGATGGAATACTTGCCCACTCATCTTTTGTATGAGCACATTCTCCTTTAATACCAATAGAATCTATACAAGGGATACCTGCCATCGTTACATCAGCGGCATCAGAACCTCCTGTTCTGGCACCGATTTTTAAAACGGATAAGCCATTTTCTTCAAATATGATATTTGATTTTTTTAACAAATTTTCATTTTTCTCATTGAGTTCCATTGGACAACGGTAGCTTATTTGTTTAACTGCACATTTACAACCGGGTACATGTACTGTATTTGCTATTTCTTCAATTTTTTTCATAATATAATCGTATTGCTTCATATCAGAATACCTGACATCCACTTCAAACTCGCATTTCCCCGGAACTGTATTTCGGACGGTTCCGCCATATATCTTTCCGCAACTACAGGTAATACCATCATCATTCTTAAATTTTTCAATTTCCATTATTTTATACGAAGCATCAAGAATCGCACTTGCACCTCTTTTGGCACAATATGAGGCGTGTGCTTCTTCACCGGTTACAGTAAAACGTAATCCAATAATTCCCTTTCGAATCAGACATACCTTCCCATCAAAAAATCCTTCGTGCCCTTCCAAATTTAAAAAAGCAACTGCATCTTTTGATTTATTTATAATATAGTCTATAGTTGCCTTATTGCTGTTTTTACTTCCATTTTCCTCATCACTTTGTAATAACAAACATACTTTTCTATCTATGAACCCGATGTTTTTGAGTGCAGCCATTGCCAAAAAACCGGCAACAATACCACCTTTACAATCCATAACACCCGGTCCGTAGATTTTTTCATCTTCACATCTGACCGTCGGAGTTTTAAAAAAGCCAACTGGATAAACCGTATCCATATGACCCGAAAAACATACCGGTTGCAGTTTAGATTCGGGATTCATTGTAATACAAACAACATCGCCTGATTTTTCTTGAGAGAACTTTTCTATCAAAAAACCATATTTACTTGCTAGGTTGATGAAATAATCTCCTACCGCATCTACCCCCGCCTTATAATCAGTTGGGCTTTCAATATTACAAACATCGGTTAAAATTTTAATGAATTCAGAAGAAATTCTGTCAATTTCTTCAAACAGTTCTTTACAATCCACAATTTTCCTCCTAAAAAAATCTGTTTTTAACTAATTTATAAGTCAACTTATTGTATCGTAATAAATTTATTCCTGTTAGTAAATTAGACACTTCTAAACCCACGACCTATAATTTCACTGGTTGATGTGATAATAACAAATGCCTGCGGATCAATTTCTTTTATTTTATTTCGCAGATGAATAGCCTCTATTCGCTTGCATACGGTATGAATCATATGCCTTTCTTCCTTTGTATACTCTCCCGTAACCGTTCCTACCGTAACACCATGATTCAGCGTTTCCATAATATAATCGCCGATTTCTTCACGCTTGTTTGTAATAACAATAAAGTATTTACAAACATTAAGATTGTCTATCACAGCATCAATAATAAATGCATTGGTAAATAAGCCCAACAAAGAGAACAAGCCTATTTCTATTCCAAAAACAACAACCGAACTTGCGGCAATCAAAAAATCGACTAAAAGCAATGCTTTTCCGACATCCATAGAGGTATACTTTTTTAATATCAGCGCCAAAATACTTGTTCCACCGGAGGAAGCTCCGCAATTAAACATTATAGCACTGCCGATAGCCGCAAGAAGCATAGCATAAATCAATTCTAAAAGTGGGTTACTTGTAAGCGGATTATTTAAAGGAACAATAACTTCTAACAGATATGTAACACCTGAGAATAGCACACTGCAATAAGCTGTCCAAATACCCGTAGCCTTTCCTAAAAACAAAAAACCTAAAACTAAAAACAAACCGTTGAAAATAGCAATCCATGTAGCCGCCGATACTGGCGTAAATGACGATAAAACGGTACTTAAACCTGTAACTCCACCTGTAGAAAATCCGTTTGGTATTTTAAAAAAATAAACTCCAAACGATAGCATTAAACAACCAAAAGTCATAAAAAGAAATGTTTTTAACTTCATAGAAAACCTCTATATCTTCAAGTCCTATTGCAACTACATTCGGATTTGTTAAGCCTTTCGCCAACCGCACCGCCCGGATGCACTACGGCAAACTGCTCATTTTTAAAACCTATTTCTTCCATCAGTGCTGTTTGAAGCACGTGGAAGATTACTGCCAATGCAGTAGACGAAGTTGTTCCCTGACAGTTATATTTATCAGTCTCTCGGTTAACATACTGCTTTATAACAACATCGGCGCTCTCTGCCAATGGCGACTCCAAATTTTCGGTGATTGTTATTATTTTAACACCTTTTTTCTTGCATATATCAAGTATAGGCAATAATTCTTTGGTTTTTCCTCCACGAGACGCAAAAACACATACATCATTCTTTTGTAAAAAGCCTGTGCCACCATGTACCGCCTCTGCAGGCGAGATAAATCTTGCAGGCTTGTCTATACAACACATCAAATGCGCAAAATGCTGACAGATAATGCCCGAGTGTCCACAACCCGAACAGCCTATGCGCTCGGAATTTTTCAGCAGTTCTACCGCCTTACTATATGCCTCCTCATCGAAATGATCTGCCATTTTACTGATACATTCTTTTTCGATTAAATATACTTGTCTTGCTTGATTTAAAGCATTTTCATTCATAATCTTAACCCCGTATCAATCTGAAACTGTATTGTTAATGTTTATACCTACCGTATTGATATAATTTTCGAAAAATTTATCAGGTGAAAAATCGGTAACCAAAAAATGCCTACCATTCTCTTTCGGCGAAAAAGCAGTTTTGGCATAATCATTGGTGTCAGAAACTTCTACATTTATATTTCCTTGTTGTATTGTAACTTCATCCGGGTGCAGCCAGGCGTAAACAGTCATAACATCATGAAAATACACCTGCTTTGCAACTGTATTTACAGAATCAGACACCGCCTTAAATTTTGGATATTGATTAAAAGCTTTTTTTATAGGTTCGGGTGGGATACAGAAACGACAGGTCTGTTCTACACCCATAACCAAAAAATTCTCAATATTTTGCCCATAAACAATCTTAGCGGCTTTAATATCACATAGAATATTCCACTCTGTTTTACCCCATTTTTGAATATCACAGTATTCGTTATCCGCATATCTGCCACCCATTATTACAATGCCTTCTAAAAGTCCGGGTATATGTGGATACTTTGTAAAAACCTCAGCTATGTTGGTTAATTGTCCCATGCAAACAAGGTTTATTTCTTTCGGATTATTTTCTATGGTAGTTTTCAAAAACTCCATTGCGGTCTTATCGGCTGAAAACTTTTGCTCATTACTGTCAGCAACGGCTGTTTGTGCCTTTGTGAGTTTTGGTTGACGAATTTCATTAGAGAGTGATTTTTCATTACCCACAAATACAGGAATATTCTTGCCATAAGTACGGCAAACCTTATCTGCCAATTGAGCACGAAGCCCGGGCAAACCGCTTACCGTTGTAATACCTAAAATTTCAACATCATCTCTACTAAGCAAATAAGCCAAGCAAAAGCAATCGTCAATATCGCTGCCGATATCGGTATCTAAAATAATTTTTCTCATATTAACACCCACTCACCTACAATAAAACTTCCCTGTTGGTACCATAAAATATATCGTCACGATTGGATATCAATCTACAAAATTCTTCAAATTTTTCCCAATATATTCCATTATCCTCATCTAACTCATAAGAATGTCCCCAAATATAAAACACCTTTGGTTCTTCTGTTTTAAGTTCAATAAATTCATTTGCAAGTTTGAATAATTCTTCATATTGATTTTGATGAATTGTAGGTCTTAGATTCAGTAAATCTTTCTGCATATCAAAATTTCTGGTCATTTTTGTTGCACGTGCGTATTTAATAGGTGTTTTATTAGCTATTAATTTTATTACACGCTCATCTATTGCGGAACTTCCAAAAGGGTATGCCATACCATAAATTTGGTAATCCACCATTTTTTGCAAAGCTATTCTGTCATTTTCAACTTCAGAAAGAATATTATCATCTGATAACTTGTTTAAATACGGATGGGTTAGTGTGTGTACTGCAATTTCATGGTTTTTATAAACCTTATTTATCTGATCTAATGGAATTCGATTATCATTTCCGGCAAGTGCGGAATTCAGATTAAAGGTACACTTAAGACCGTACTTATCGAACATTTCTATAAGCCTTATATCCTGAAAAATACCATCGTCAAAGCTAAACGTAACAGCTTTATTTTTACCATCAAACATTTTATTTAACATCTATTTTTTATTAGTTAAAAGCCACTCGTAAACTTCAGGAGTATAAAAGGCTGCTTCCCAAACATTATGGCCCCAACCTTCTAAAAGGGTTAGTTTGGCATTTCCGCCACATTCGTTAATTTTTTCAACCATAATTTCGCTTTCTCTCGATAAAACAACAGGATCGTCTTTACCGTGAAAAGCCCATACAGGAAATTTAATTCTATCAGCCGCAAAGTACATTCCAGCACCACAGCAAATAACAGCCGCCGCAAACTTTTCGGGATACATAACACCTAATGCCCAACAGGTATATCCTCCCATACTCGAACCGGTTATGTATACCCTATTAGAATCAACAAACTCTTTGCTTATAAAACAATCAAGGAATTTATTAACCAGCGCCAAACATCCCATCCAAGTATATTCTTCACAATAAGGGGCAACTATTATTAAAGGCATATCATCAGTCATATACTCTCGGCGGACGGATATACCATCTTTCAAGCCGTCAATTCCTCCGCCAACCTGTCCCATACCGTGAAAATCAAAAACGATAGGATATTTCGCATTCTTACAAAAGTTTTTTGGATAGTCTATCAAATAAGATAACTTTTGCCCGTCATTCTGAAAAAGTTCTTCAATAAACATATTACGTCACCTTACTTATACTTTAATTCTTTTAAACATTTACCTATTCTAAAATTTGATTTTTCTCAACCACTGATTGTCTAAATTTATGCGCTTTAATAATCACAAATTGCATAACTACTGTTACAAAAACCATAAGTATTCCGCAAACCAGAAAAGCCCATTTATAACTTCCAAATACATCATAAATAATGTTTATAACAGGACTTCCCAAAGCAAAACCTGTTGTATTAAGTGTCATAATAATACCCATTGTTTTATTAAAGGATTTTTCACCGAATAAATCACCTGCAAAAATGGGTATCATAATTGTCTCAAGCGGAAGCGCAAGGGAAGAAATAACACCGTAAACCATAGCAAAAATATTTCCACTGATACCGCC
>JAZQHX010000063.1:0-6730 GCA_045540835.1 Acutalibacteraceae bacterium
ACAAGCACACCGCTATCATCAGAAATTGTAAGAGTAGTGCCTCTGCCGGGTACTACTGTACGGAAATACAAGTCAACATCCATATCGGTCTTAGCCATTTTCTGAGGACATACGTATCTGATACCGTCACCCGGTTCAACAGAAAGTTCATCAGAATCCACAAGTTTTCCGGCGGCATAAAGAGCAGCGAATTTACCTGCGTCTTCACTCTCGTGACTAACGTGGTCAACAAGGTCATTAACGTGTAAAACGTTACCGCAAGCGAATATGTAAGGCTTATCAGTCTGCTTGTACTGATTTACAACTGCACCCTTTGTAATTACTGAAAGCTCTACGTCAGCTGAACGTGTAAGTTCGTTTTCAGGGATAAGACCAACAGATAAAAGCAATGTATCACAGGTGATTTTCTCTGCTTTTTCCATAATTGGCTTACGGTTTTCGTCAACAGGAGCAATAGTAACACTTTCAACTCTGTCAACACCGTTAACGTCAACAACTGTGTGAGAAAGCATAAGCGGAATATCAAAGTCATCAAGACACTGCATCTTATTACGAACAAGACCTGCTAAGTAAGGCATAATTTCGATTACGGCTTTTACTTTAGCACCGCACAAAGAAAGACGTCTTGCCATAATCATACCAATATCACCGCTACCAAGGATAACTACCTCTTTACCAACCATATATCCGTTTATGTTGATAAGCTTCTGCGCTGTTCCTGCGGTATAAATACCGGAAGGACGGCTACCCGGAATCACAAGATTAGCTCGTGTACGCTCACGGCAACCCATTGCAAGCACAAGCGCACCAAAATGGATATTTATAATACCGGTTTTATTTACACATACCAATGTTTTGTCATTGATTTCAAGTGCTGTGGTATCAAGCATAAATTCGATACCTGTTTCTTTTGCGATAACAGCGAATTTTTCTGCATACTCAGGACCTGTAAGCTCTTCACCAAAATACTGAAGACCGAAGCCTGCGTGAATACATTGCTTAAGTATACCACCGACTCTGTTTTCACGTTCGATGACGATAACTTTTTCAGCACCGTTCTTCTTTGCCGAAATTGCCGCAGCCATACCCGCAGGACCACCGCCGACAACAACGACACAACAATTGTAATCTTTCATATTTATTCCTCCTAATTTTATACAATTAGTATTTTATAAAATAATTTCCATACCATCAAATGATGTTTCAAAGCCTTTTTCTTTAGCAATCGGCTCGAATTCTGTATAATTACTGTTAATGCCGTTATGTGAAAAATGGTTTAATACCACAACAGTATTCTTGTCTATATTCTTACCCTCTGCTAAGCGGTCACGGCAAGCAATGTTTCTTCCTAAACACATATGTCCGTGATAATCAAGCTCTTCGTATGCACCCTCGGTACAGTCCATTGATACCAAATCAAAATACATATTATTAGTCTTTATATATTCCCATGTTTCCTCAAGGAATATATCAGTATCATGAGCATAAAGAATTGTTTTTTCGCCATCAGAAACAACATAAATAAAAGGGTTATCTGTTCCGTGGTAAGCTTTTAAGGCTGTAACTGTGTATTTACCTGCCGTAAATGGCTTAAACGGCTCAATCTTTATGAAATTAAGATACTTACTAACCGCGCTCGGTAATTCGTTCACAATCTTTTCAACATCACAGCTTCCGTATAAATTCAATTTAAAATCGGCAGCAGGATGCGAAAAACCGTTTTTAAAATATAAAAAATCTACCGGATACAAATGGTCCTTATGTATGTGGGTAATCAAGCAATCACGAATATCGTGCAAATTTATATCATTAAGCAAGCAATGATAATAAGTATCACACGGGAAATCAATAAGCAATTTCCCGTCAATTATCGCCTGAGAACGACTTCTGATATTTTTTCCTTTTTCCTTTAAAGCTTTTCTGCAATTTTCGCAATCGCAAAACATTGCAGGATAACCTTCTGCCGCAGCAGTACCAAGATATTTAAGCTTCATAACACCACACCTTTAGATTATTTTTTTAAAACAAAGCTAACTTATACTAACTTTTATTATTTTAATTCAATTTTTTTCGGTATTGCGTAGGAGTAATACCAAGTCTGTGTTTAAACATACTTGTAAAATAATGTGGATTCTGATAACCAACAAACTCAGCAATTTCAGATACCGGCTTTTTGGTATGCTGTAAAAGTGAGCATGCAATATCAATTTTATTATTTATCTGATAATCGTACGGAGTTGTTCCAAATTCATTTTTAAAGAGTTTTAAGCAATAGTCGGGTGAACGGTATATATAATTTGCAAGCTCTGTATTATTGATTATGCGATTGCTGTTTTCATCCAAATAATTTTTCATCATAACCGCTTCGCTGCTCTTTTTAGCCACTTTATTCAAGACATATAATCTATGCAGAATTTCAAAATAAACGCTGATAATTTTAGCTTGCTTGTCCGCCTCCGGAATATCGGAAAAAGATAATTTCATAATCTTTTTGAACAGCGGTTTAAGTGACGGAGCCGAAAATACAAACTGATTATTTAAAGAAAAATCCATTAAAAGTGAGTGTGCAAGGTTACCCGATAAATTCATAAAATACTTTGACCACGGGTTATCAATATCAGAATGATACTCGTGAGAAACCTTAGCAGGAAGAATATAAATGTCATCAGTATTAACGTGAATTTTTTTATCGTTTATAAAAATAGTACCCTCGCCCCTGAAAACATACTCAATAATAGTTATGTTAGGCTTATTTCTCACATAACTATGATCTCTGTCGCATATTGAAATCCCTGTCATCAATACCTTTAGTGGTGATTCTTTTTCAGTAGCAGAAAAATATTTAATTGTTTCCTTCACTTAATAATACACCTGCCTTAAAAAAACTAATTGTCAAATGCTAAAATTTGAATTCTTGTTGAATCACCTTCGTATTTCACTGTTCTGACACCAATTCCAATTTCCATTAAGGCCTTGCCCGTATATAAAGCTTCACGCTTTATACCGTCAATTATAACCTGATATTTACGGTCTGCTTCAAGACCTTCAAACTTTTGAATTATCGGTTTATAATCAATATTGTTTTCTTTCTGAACCAAAACTGCCAAAGACTGTTTCTTGTCAGCCGAAACAAACTGCCAAGCGATATATCTTCCGGTACTTGAAGTGAGTCGATAATAATCGCCGTTTCTTATCAATTCGCAATGGGCTTTATAGAATTCAGTTTCATTCTTTAATATTTCAATTTCTTCATCAGAAACCTTTGTCAAATCAAGTTCAAAACCAAAAGTACCAGCCATTGCAACGTTTGAACGTGTCAAAACAGAGGTGTTTCTTTTGGTAATATGATTTGGAGATGCAGTGACATGAGCACCCATTGAAATAATCGGATAGCAAAAAGATGTTCCGTATTGAATACTAACTCTTTCCATTGGGTCGGTATTGTCACTCGCCCAAATTTGAGGTGTGTAATATAACATTCCAAGGTCAAATCTTCCTCCACCCGAGGCACAACCTTCAATCAATATATTAGGATAGCGTGTATAAATTCTTTCAAAAAGGTCATAAACGCCTAAAATATATCTGTGAAGCACTTCGCCTTGTCGGTCAGCAGGCAAAGCAGATGAATACACATCAGTAAGATAGCGATTAAAATCCCATTTAATATACTCAATATTATTATTGTCTAAAATATCAGACATCATACCGAATATAGCATCAACCGCCTGCGGGTTTGACATATCAATAACCCATTGCTTTCTTCCAAGCACACCTTTTCTGTCGGGTGCTTGCAACACCCATTCAGGGTGTGAGCGATAAAGGTTACTGTTTTCAGAAATACATTCCGGCTCAAACCACAAACCAAACTTCATTCCCAAGGCTTGTATTCCATTTACAAGCTCGTTTAACGGACAACCAAGTTTTTCCTCGTCAACAATCCAGTCACCTAAGGAAGAAGTGTCACCATTACGACCTAAAAACCAACCGTCATCCAAAACAAATGTATCAGCACCTATACTTTTAGCCTGTTTTGCAATCGCCAAAAGCTTTTCTGCATTAAAATTAAAATAGGTTGCTTCCCAGTTATTTATAAGAATTGGTCTTTGTGCATCAGCGTATTTTCCCCTGAAAAGGTGCTTTCTTACAATATTATGATAATTATGCGTAAGCTTTGAAAAACCGCTGTTACTAAAACTGTGTACAACTTCGGGTGACTGAAAACTTTCACCGTCTTTTAAAACAAACCTAAAGTTTTCAGGGTTAATTCCCATAACGAAACGTGTTGTTCCTATCTGAGTTTTTTCTATTGAAGCAGTGAAATTTCCGCTATACACAAAAGCCGCACCGTAACATTCACCTACTTTTTCATCGCAATTTTCTTTACACAAAATAACAAACGGATTATTTTGATGACTTGAAGAACCTCTGCGACTTTCGCAGGTTAATTTTAATCGGTCAAGCGGTGTGCGGTGTAATGAACGTACAAATAACGGCTGACCGCTAAAAGTAACAAATTCAAAATCATCATCGTAATTATCAAGACAGCTTGATAAAACCGATTCAAGTACAACATCGTTACCTGTATGATTTTCTATTCTTACAGATTTTGCAATAATGTCATATTCTTCAAAGGCTGTGTATAAAAGATATACTCTTAAATCATACACCTTGTCTTTAAGGCAAATTTCCACCGATTGAGACTTTCCTTGCTCATCGTGTAATGAAGGTAAACCTGAAAGCCTTGGTTTTTTTGAAACATAATTCACGCTTTCAAATCTCAAATCGCAAACCGAAGAACCGTCGCTGAATCTTACCTTTAAAGGTGTAGTTCTGAAATCTCCGCAACCGTAAGCTGAATACTCAAGCGGACATACATCAGGTGATAATTCCCAGTTGCAAGAATCATAAGTCAGCGGCATAAGGGTATGATAACCCCATTTTCCCCTTTCAAGAGCACAAGAATCATCCAAGCGATTTCCGTAATACAGATGTGCAAGAAACTTATTCTCATTAACCGCCATTTGATAAGTAGTATTTTTTGTATTTAATGTAATAATGTTTTCATCAATTAAAACAGACACGCTATTTCTCCATATCTATGTAGTATTATTAACCCGTAATACCTACTCTATCAATACTTTCAATAAACCAACGCTGCATTATCATATACATAACAAGCATTGGTACAATAAAGAGTACGCATCCCGCCATAAGATAGCCGATGCCCTGTGGGTCACGAGCACTTAATATAATATGATATTTACTTCCCAATGTTTCAGGCAAACGTGATATTTGACGAGCCAGAGGGAAACTGTTGCTCAGGTACATTCCTGAAAGTAATGAATCGTTCCAATGCCATATCATTGAAAATACAGATACTGTAAGTATTACAACGCCTGAGCTTGGTAATGCTATTGATAAAAATGTTCTGAAAGGTCCTGCGCCATCTACCCAGGAGGCTTCTTCTAATTCTTGCGGGAGACCTTTGAAGAACTGAATGTATATGTAAATAAGTATACCCGACCTTAAGCCAACACCGAAAATCGAAGGCAACCAGAATGACCATGAAGTATCTATAATATTAAGTCTTAAATCAACACCGAAAACTTTATTTACAAGTCCTAAGATACCAAAAAGGTCAAGCTGAGAATAGTTAAGCATTCTCGGAATCAAAACCATCATTTCAGGTACAAGAATTGTCAAGAACAAAATTGCAGTATAAAGTTTCTTTAATTTAAAATCAAAACGAGCCAATCCGTATGCCACAATAGCACAAGACGCAATTTCAATAGTCGCACTTACGAGTTCATTTTTAAAGGTGGACCAAAGTGATGACATATATTCCATTGCATCGAATGCGGCTTTATAGTTTTCGGCTATCGCAAAATCAACAGGAATCCATACTCTTGTCGAATTCATAAAAGCATATTTGCTTTGTAATGAAGTCACAATTGTATACATAAGAGGATAAATAATGATAAAGCCGATTGACAAAAGAATGACCAAACGAAAAATCGAATATAATAAACTTACACTTTTCTTCTTTATTCTATGTGCCTTACGGTCATCTATTTTAGAAAAAGTATTGATAATATTCTTCATTATTATAATCGTTCCTTTCCTCGTGAAATTTGAAATCTATTACAATTCTTAGAGTTTATTCCCATCGTTTTATAAGAAAACGATTGTAAAGGAATACTATCAATCCCATTATTCCGCCGCATATCAAGAAATAGAACCACATCATTGCCGAAGTTTCGTCATAATTTCCGGTACGCATCATAGAATAAACGTTTTTAACCAAAGTTGTACGTTCGCTTGTTATAAGCTCTACCATAGTAAAAATAGTTACAAGCAAGGTAACTCTTGAAAGCATTGGGAAAGTAATGAACCAGAATTCTTCCCACTTTGTTGCACCCTCAACACGTGAAGCCTCATAAAATGATTGCGGTACAGACTGCAATCCTGCAAGGAAGAGAACTATCTGTATTCCACAGCTCCAAACAAGGTCAAAAAGCTTGCTTATAGTAATAGTGATGTAATGCGCAACCTCACCCTTTATATCAAACAACTTGACAATATCATCAACACTAATCATATTTGATGAAAATGATTCAGATACACCAAGATTTGACATATCACTACCGGTGGTTTTGAAGATTAGGTTCATTACCGCTCCGGTAGAAATAATTACCGGAAGAAAATATAATGCTCTGAAGAAAAGTCTTCC
>JAZQHX010000064.1:0-1681 GCA_045540835.1 Acutalibacteraceae bacterium
CCGAACCGTAGGTTTACCCGACGGCGTACAAGGGTACGCCGAGAGGTGAGGTTTGGAAGTAGCAAAAAGCCATAATAAAGAAGAAAACTATCATTTAAGATAGTTTTCTTTCATTTAGATTTTTAGTAAAAGAGTATTCAGAAACTTTTGTTATCTAAATTACTTTGCTTTTTGCGGTCTGGGAAATTTTAACTTCCCCTAGCCTAACAGCATTCTGTCGTTTGCAAATTCACCATTGCTTGCCTTTGCAAAAAGCTCCATAAGGTCAGATACCTTGAGGTTTTTCTTTTCCTCACCTGAAATATCGTAGATAATTCTGCCCTTATCCATCATAATAAGGCGGTTGCCAAGACGGATAGCGTCTTTCATATTATGCGTAATCATAAGCGCTGTGAGCTTGTTTTCGTTAACGAGCTCTTCTGTTATTTCGAGTACCTTTGCCGCTGTCTGCGGGTCAAGTGCCGCGGTGTGCTCGTCAAGGAGCAAAAGCTTTGGCTTTTTGAGTGTTGCCATAAGAAGTGTGATTGCCTGACGCTGACCGCCCGAGAGTAAACCTACCTTTGATGTGAGTCTGTCCTCGAGTCCGAGACCGAGTTTCGCAAGAAGAGCCTTGTAGCCTGCACGCTCAGAGTTTTTGATTCCCGATGCAAGTGTACGGGGTTTGCCTCTACGTGCTGCAAGTGCTAAGTTTTCTTCAATCTGCATATTTGCTGCAGTACCGGTCATCGGGTCCTGAAATACACGTCCGAAATACTGTGCACGCTTGTGCTCGGGAAGATTTGTAATATCAACACCGTCAATTATAATCGAACCCGAGTCAACAGGGTAAACACCTGTAATCATATTGAGCATAGTCGATTTACCGGCACCGTTACCGCCGATAACAGTTACAAAATCGCCGTCATTAAGAGTTATACTTACACCGCTTAATGCCTTCTTTTCGTTTATAGTACCCGCATTAAAGGTTTTGTGAATATTTTTTAGTTCAAGCATCCTTGTTTTCTCCTTTCGCTGTTTTTGGTTTTATGTGTGACTTCCAGTAGGGGATTGCAAGGAAGAGTGTAACCACGATAGCTGAAAAAAGCTTTAAGTCGTTTGCATTAAGACCGAGACGTAAAACGAGCGTCTGAACGATGTAGTAAATAATACCGCCAAATACAGCAGAAAGAAGCTTTAACGCAAAGTTTTTGAATATCTTGCCGAATATTACTTCACCTATGATAACCGATGCAAGACCGATAACGATAGCGCCTCTGCCCATATTGATATCGGCAAAGCCCTGATACTGTGCAAGAAGTGCGCCCGACAGTGCAACAACACCGTTTGATATGATAAGACCGATTATTTTGCGTGTGTTGGTGTTGATGCCGTTGGCACGTGCCATTGCCTCGTTACAGCCTGTAGCACGGATTGAGTGACCCATCTCTGTGCCGAAAAACCAGTAAAGCGCCGCAATAATTGCAACAACGAACAGTCCGATAACAACGATTGCCATAGGGATATTACGCATTGTGGCAATAAGATTATATTTTGCCGCAGGCAGCGCCTGATTTGCCTTGTTTCCAAGAATTCGCAGGTTAATCGAATAAAGCGCCAGCTGTGTCAGGATACCGGCAAGGATTGCGGGTATTCCGCACTTTGTGTGAATGATACCTGTGATAAAGCCTGCAATACAGCCCAC
>JAZQHX010000065.1:0-2615 GCA_045540835.1 Acutalibacteraceae bacterium
GATGGTGTAAACGGTAGCGGTAAGCATAACAACTGGTCGCTTTCTACCGATACGGGAATTAACTTTTTAAAGCCGGGTAAAGAGCCCGATAAAAATCCGCTGTTTTTATTAAGCCTTGCGGCGGTCATTAAGGCGGTTGACACTCATCAGGAGCTATTAAGAATTTCGGTAGCAACTGCAGGAAACGACCACCGATTGGGAGCTAACGAAGCACCGCCTGCAATACTCTCCATTTTCTTAGGCGAAGAGCTTACAGCCCTTTTGGAATCAATAGAATCGGGTAAGCATCACGATAATGCAAAGCGTGAAAGAATGAATATGGGAGCCGAGATTATCCCTCAGATACGTAAGGATAATACCGACCGCAACCGTACCTCTCCCTTTGCGTTTACAGGTAATAAGTTTGAATTTCGTATGCTCGGCTCTGCGTCATCGGTATCGGATACCAACGTTATGCTTAATACAATGGTTGCCGATGTTTTTTCGCAATTTGCGGACAGACTCGAAAACGCAACCGATTTCAGTAATGAAATAAACAGTATTATTAAAGAGACTATGGACAACCATAAGCGCATAATCTTTAATGGTGACGGTTATTCAAACGAATGGGAAAAGGAAGCCGAAAGACGGGGACTTAAGAATTTAAGAAGCACGGTAGATGCCATTCCGTTGCTTAAAAGTGAGGAAAATATTGCGCTGTTTGAGCGTCACGGTGTATTGTCGAGAACGGAAATAAATTCCCGTGTTGATATTATTCTCGAAAATTACAGCAAGATTTTACATATCGAAGCTTTAACCCTTATTGATATGATGAATCGTGAGGTTGTGCCTGCGATTACGGCTTACAGCGATTTATTATGTACCGCTATTCTCAATAAAAACAGTATAGGCGGCATAAGCTCAACCGTTGAGCGTGAGCTGTTAGCACGTCTTACCGCCGCTAATAAGGAGATATTCACTTTAACGGGCGAACTTAAAATGGCGGTTGCTACTGCCGAAAGGTCGAACGATGTGCTCGATAAGGCGAGACAGTATCACGATGTAATATTAAAGCTTATGAGTGATATAAGAAAATATGCCGACAGCGCAGAAAGCGTTGTGCCAAGTGATTACTGGCCCTATCCGAGCTATGGTGATTTGTTGATTAATATTTAGCTGAAAACGTTCACAGTTTTTTCGGAAAGTCGAGTACGTGAAGCCCCTACAAACATACAATAAAGCAATAATTTACATATCAAATGTTAAAAAATATAAATGCGGAAGAAGTAAAAAACAAACTTCTTCCGCATTTGTATTCACTAATTATTTAATGGACACTTGTAAAAATATTTCCCGAATTGCTATCATTACACATATTGAACACACCTTATTTCTTATGTGTTGATTAACGGATTGTCGGTTCGCTCTAAGATATAGTCGGTTGAAACACCGTAAAAGTCGGCTAAAATAATCAGAAATTCCAAAGGAATATTCTGGTATCCACGCTCATATCTTGAATAAACAGTCTGCTGGATATTAAGCTTTTCGGCTATTTGAGTTTGTTTAAGGTCGCTGTCCTCTCTAAGGTCACGTAACCGTCGCAAATACATAAATTCCACCCTTTTTAGTATTTATAAGTACTACTTGACTTTAACATAATTTTTTGATATTATGTACTTGTAGAACTTATAAGTACTATGAGGTGGCTTTGTGAACTGCGAAAATATGTTTTGTATATATGAGTGTAACGGCACTTGTTTATTGAAGGAAATAGAGCTGGACAGCGGCGGTAGGTGCAAGGAATGTATTTTGCCCGAAATAAACGAGCTTATTCTCAATGCTAACAAGAAAAAAGCACGTGCAGAGCTTTTTGATGATTTAAGGAAAAACGAGTATTAAAATACCCCCGAGCGTAATGCCCGGGGGCTGACTGTCGCCAAACCGTATTAAGGATTAGCAGCAACCGCAGTTGTCATTGCAACCGCAACCGTTGTTAGTTGCAGTACCGCCGCAACCGCCACAGCAGAAGAGGATGAGGATAAGGATAATTATCCAAGAGCAATTGTTTCCACCAAAGTTACACATTTAAGAAAACCTCCTTTTTTGTTTTCATCACATACTATGCAAAAAAAGAGAAGTGTGTTACAAGAATTACAAAAAAGGGTCTGTAAAAAAACTAATTATAGTTCAGTAGTGTATTCATTGAATATTTGAAGGGACTTTACTTTCTCGGCTGTCCGCAAAATTCTTCGTAACTAATGGGCGTTCGGGGACGCACGTCCCTACGGATATATTATTTCGATTTGTTCATTAAACCATATTTTATATTTCAAATTTGTGACAAAGAATAACCATTATAAAAGCTTAAAAGTGCGTAAGAAGCTTGTTTTTTCACTTCTTACGCACTTTTTTTACTTTATTTTATGGGCTTTTGAGGGTGTTGAGTTTTTTACGGCCCCTTTTCGGCTTAAAGCCATATATAGAAGGAGAAAAATGAAAAAGCTTTAATAGAATCTTCCGCCGCCGTGACCGCCGCCGAAACCGTCGGGCTTTCCGCCCATACCGCCCATTCCGCCGTGACCGCCCATTCCTCCTCCGTTACCGTAGGAGGTGGCAATGTCGGTTATTTCTACTTC
>JAZQHX010000066.1:0-4253 GCA_045540835.1 Acutalibacteraceae bacterium
TTGATACAATTTTTTTCATTTTCTACACTCCAAATTTTATTAAATTTATAATACAAAATATAGCACAAATCAAATATAAAATCAATAGCATAAATTTAGTTTTTGCAGTGATAAAAGTGTTTTTGCTGTTTTTGAATTTTAAAAACTTTACAAGCTATAAAAAATTTGGTATTATTAAATAGTAAAAAAACTAAAGTGGTGTGATTAGAATGAAAAAAATCGGCAGCTTGATTTGGGGAATTGTGCTTATAGTAGCAGGTGTATTATTTGCACTTAATGCATTAAACATAACAAACATTGATGTATTCTTTGATGGTTGGTGGACGTTGTTTATAATTGTCCCGTGCGCCGTTGGGTTGTTCACCGAACGTGAAAAGACGGGAAACATCATTGGAATTGTTATCGGTGTCTTTTTGCTGCTGTGTTGTCAGGATATTCTAAGCTTTTCTGTGCTGTGGAAGCTTATGGTTCCCGCTATTATTGTAATTATAGGTCTTAAAATGGTTTTGAAGGGACTTTTTGGCAATAAAGCGAATGAAATTATGGAAAAAATAAAACGAGACGGCGGTGAAACCAAGTTTGGTTGCGCTACGTTTTCGGGGTGCGATTTGAATTATGACGGCGAAGTGTTTGAGGGCGCAGAGCTTACGGCTGTATTCGGTGGTGTTGAATGTGACCTTCGTAACGCTATTATTGAGAAGGATTGCGCCATTAAGGTATCTGCTATTT
Source organism: Acutalibacteraceae bacterium (assembly GCA_045540835.1). Lineage (GTDB taxonomy): Bacteria > Bacillota > Clostridia > Oscillospirales > Acutalibacteraceae > UBA737. The sequence continues at coordinate 730 of JAZQHX010000066.1, forward strand.
TTGGTGGAATTGATATATTAGTTCCCGGTAATATCAATGTAAAGGTAAGCTCAAACTGTATATTCGGCGGTATTTCAAACAAGACTGCTGCACACAAGGAAGCTCCAACCATTTACATAAGCGGCACTTGTATGTTTGGAGGGGTTGAAATAAAATGACAACCTTTCAAAAAGTAATTAAGTATCTTGCAATGGCTTTTGCTATCTTTCTGACAGTAGGTATTATCGGCAGTGTTTTAAGTATAGTAGGCTTGTTCAGCGGTGATGCTGTTAATGAAGAAATCAAAGCATATAAAATTTTATCTGAAATCACCAAGCTTGAGGTTAAGATTAACGCTGCTGATTTCACGATAAAACAAGGCGAAGCTTTTTCTGTGGAAAGTAATCTTAAGCATCTTACGGTCGAGGATAAAAACGGAGTCCTTAATATTAAAGAAACAAAAAAGTTTGGAAGTATTTATAATGATGCCAAACTGATTCTTTATATACCAAAGGACTCGTCGTTTGAAAAAGCAAATATTGTAACAGGTGCAGGAAAACTGACGGTAGAGCACCTATCTGCTGACACAATGAACTTTGAACTGGGTGCCGGTGAAGTGAAAATTGATACGCTTATTGCTACGTTAAATGCGGATATTGACGGTGGCGCAGGAAAACTTACCATATCGGGCGGAGCACTTCACAACCTTGATTTGGATATGGGGATTGGTCAGTTGAATTTAACCTCTGCACTCAGCGGAGAAAGTGAGTTCGATTTGGGTGTTGGTGAGTCCAATATAACCGTAATTGGAAATAGGGACGATTATAAGTTCGATATAGAAAAGGGTATCGGCAGTATTACTCTTGACGGTAAAGAAGTTTCAAATATCAAAGATAAGGGAAATGGTAATAACACCATAGATGTAAGTGGCGGTATTGGATCCATTAACCTGAAATTCAAGTAGTTTGGTTTAAATGGATTTTAATAGTACAGATTAGGCTGACGAGAGTCGAACCCGATTTTTACGGGACGATTTTCACCTCTGCTTAATCAAAATATCCCTTATAAATTATTTGTTTGTCGGAATGGGGGAACAGGTGCGAGTATAGGTCTATAAAGTAGTCATCGGTCATACTGGCAATATAATCGGTGACAATCAGGTTAGGCTCTGTTTGTTCGTATGGTATTTCTCTTGTATAGTGAGCCTTGTTTATATAGTCAATATGGTGAGTGAATATAGGAGAATTTAGGTTTTTCTTTATTAAATCGTCGAGTAATTTTTCGTATATTTCTGTCATCATCGGGCAGACGATATTATAAAGCATTTCTTCAACGGTATCATTTTTATATATAAGCTCGTAATTATCGCTTTTGGCTTTTTTAAGCGCATCGAAGTGGTCGGAATCCATTTTGATATACGGCTTTGCATAGCTGTTTTCAATTATATTTGTAATCAGATTATTTATAATTTCGGCATTGTATACTCCAATTGTGCCGTTACCGAAATTCTTATTGCTTATAATATGCGCACGTTCGGCGTCCTGGCGGTCCTTGCCTATGTAGGCTATTATATCCGAAATTCTCATAACACAGCCTTCAAGGGTGGAAGGAACAAGTTTTTTTATTTTGCTTTTATCAATGTAGCATTCGTCAATGATTTTGTCAAATTCACAAAAATCATTCAAAGGCTCAGGTCGATATTCGCTGAGCTCCATTTCACCGTCGTGACTTGCTATACCGCTTAGCGTTTGAAGGCTAATATTATAAGGAAAAATACGGTCAAGTACCCTTACAGAGTGTATATTGTGGCTGAAATGCAGCTTTGTATGCGAATAGAGCAGTTGGTCAAGAAAGCTTTCGCCTGCGTGACCAAAAGGAGTATGACCTATATCGTGACCTAAAGAAATCGCTTCTATTAAATCAAGGTTTAAGTTAAGCGCTTTACCGATAGTTCTTGCAATTCGGGACACCAACTGCACGTGAAGACCACGGCGGGTAATGTCATCGTTTTTATAAAATGAGAAAACCTGGGTTTTGTCGGCATAGCGGTTGTAAAAGGGACAATGCATAATTTTGTCAATATCACGTACAAACGCAGTCCTGATAATACTGGCTTTATCACGGTTACTGTTTCTGCGAATTACGTTTTCCTCATTAAAACCTAATAGCGGCAGAGTATTGTTTGCTCTGTCGTTTTTTATTTGGCAGTTCATTTTTTCAGAAAGACTTTCATAGTTAAGCATATTTTCACCTTTAGATCTATTTTTTAGTATTATATCATACTTCAAAGGCATTTGCCTTGTGTGAAATATTATAACATATTTTTTCGCTTTTTTCAGTATTTTTTGAAATGTATTTATGCTTTAAATCGTTAAATGATTGATTTTGTGTCGGGATGCTGATATAATAAATACATTATTATTTGTTTAGCGTGGTGAAAATAATGTTGATGAAAGAAAAAATGCACAACGGAGAGTTGTATTTGCCTAACGACGAAGAAATAATGAAAGAACAATTTGAATGTCTTGAAAAGTTGTACGATTATAATAACACCCGACCGTTACAGCAAAAACAACGGGCTGATATGCTTAAAAATATGTTTGCCGAAATAGGGGAGAACTGCTATATAGAGCCGCCTTTTCACGCTAACTGGGGTGGAAAGCACGTGCATTTCGGTAAAAATGTTTATGCTAATTCTAACTTGACATTGGTTGATGATACTCATATTTATGTGGGCGACGGTACTATGTTCGGGCCTAATGTTGTAATAGCCACGGCGGGTCACCCAATACTACCCGTTCTTCGTGAGCAGGCATATCAGTATAATTTTCCTATACATATTGGTAAAAACTGCTGGCTTGGAGCTGGTGTTATAGTCGTCCCCGGTGTTACAATAGGCGATAATACCGTAATTGGTGCAGGCAGTATTGTCACAAAGGATATTCCTTCGAATGTAGTGGCGGTGGGAAATCCATGTAAAATATTGCGTGAAATAGGCGAGCACGATAAAGAATTTTATTTTAAAGACAGGAAAATACCAACTTGTATTTGACCTTTTGGTAATTTACTGGTATAATATGTTGTAATATTTTAGCAAATGAGGGTTGTTTTTTATGAGTGAGAAAAGAAGTAGCTTTTCCGGCAAAATCGGTTTTATATTAGCCGCTGCCGGTTCTGCAGTTGGACTTGGAAATATCTGGCGTTTCCCGTATCTTGCGGCAATGCACGGCGGCGGTATATTCCTGCTGGTTTATCTGATTTTAGCGGTAACATTGGGATTTACCCTTTTGTGTGCCGAGATTGCAATCGGCAGAAAAACGGGTATGAGCGCCATAGGAGCTTTTAAAAAGCTTGATAAAAAGTATTCCTTTATCGGTTGGCTTGCATCAATTGTTCCAATGATAATTTTGCCTTACTATTCGGTTATAGGTGGTTGGGTTACGAAATATATAGCGGTATATGTTACGGGCAACGGAGCTACAGCCGCAGGGGATACTTTTTTCGGAAACTTTACTACGCAGGCGGTAGAGCCTATTATCTGGTTC
>JAZQHX010000067.1:0-5094 GCA_045540835.1 Acutalibacteraceae bacterium
GAGGATTCCATAACCTCACCTTCAAACTGTTTCCAGTATTCTCTACGCTGCTTTAAATCACGCATAACACCGTCCGAACAGTTTTGATAGGATTTTTTCCATAACGTGCGGTCGGCGTCGTATAAAGCATTTGAACAGTAAATAAAGGCTTGCAGGTGACCTGAGTATTCATAGTCGGGCTGACCGCTTTTACTGCAGGCAAGCCAGGCTAAAAAGTTACATTCGTTTTCTTTGGCAAAGCCCATTGTGTGGGCAATTTCGTGGGTTGCGGTATGACCTAAATCACAGTCGGGAACATCAACATTTATACTCGCTTCCGGAAGCCACGGACAGTAAACCCCCGTATATCCCGTATAAGACCAGGCACGGGACAGCATTACGGGCTTTACACGCCAAACAGCCGTTATTAAAAAGGGATATTCTTTTTTCAGACTGTCATAGCAGTCGTCAGCCTTTAGTAACAGCTCAGATTGTGATACTGAAAGCATAGTATAACCGTTTTTGTCCTCTTTGAGTTTTTCTCTTGCGGCAGAAGCCTTTGAAGCTAAGTCACTTGTTACAACGTAAAGCTCTTCTGCTGTATACTGTCTGTCGGGTAGTTTTAAAAGCTCGGATACAGTAAGTCGTGAAAAATTAGCCCCGTCATTCAGCATAAATATAAGTAGGGCTGATGATATGCAAAAGGCTGTAAAACGGACACCCTTTTCTATAACCTGCTTTTTCTTATCAGAGCGGATTATACGTATTATCCAGACGGTAAGCAGAGAAAGGAGAGCAGGTATGCAGAGTAAAACCACCGCTTCAGTGAGTGAAAATGGTAGAATTGATATTATCCACTCAACAGGGAATGTTACGGCTCTGAATATAATTCTTGTTACAAAATATTCTGTAAAACGTGGGAAAAAGGGAAGAATAAAGTACATAAGCATGGCTAATACGGCAGGAGTGACGCAAAAAAGCCACTTTACCAATAATCTTTTTTGTTTCATATTGTTTATCCTTTTGCAAATTTTAATAAAACTATAGTTTATTATATTTGGCATAATGTATTTAGTCAACAAAAATTGAGTTTAAGCTGTTTTTTGAGTAAAAAATAATTGAATATTATTATAATAAATGATAAAATATAAAAAGCTTATTTTAAGAGGAGTAAGAGATATGAAAATCAGAATAGCAATTGCAGGCTACGGTAATTTGGGCAAGGGTGTAGAGTGTGCTATAAAACAAAACAGCGATATGGAGCTGTACGGCATTTTTACAAGACGTTCTCCCGATACTGTAAAAACGCTCACGAATACAAAGGTTTATAATATGGACGATATTTTGAACCATAAGGAAAATATTGATACACTTATAATCTGTGGTGGTTCGGCTACCGATTTGCCGGTGCAGACACCTTATCTTGCAGAGCATTTTAATGTTATTGACAGCTTTGATACCCACGCAAAGATACCCGAGCATTTTGCTAATGTAGATGCATTGGCTAAAAAAGGCGGAAATGTAGCTATGATTTCGGTCGGCTGGGACCCGGGAATGTTTTCACTTAACCGTCTTTATGCCGAGGCTGTTCTTCCTGAGGGTAAGGACTATACCTTCTGGGGAAAGGGCGTAAGCCAGGGTCATTCCGATGCAGTAAGACGAATTGACGGTGTAGTTGATGCGAGACAGTATACAATCCCCGTCGATTCTGCAGTAGATAGGGTAAGAAGTGGTGAGAATCCCGAACTTACCGTAAGAGATAAGCATATAAGAGAGTGCTTTGTTGTGGCAGAAGATGGTGCAGACCTTGAGAGAATTGAAAATGAAATCAAGACTATGCCAAACTATTTTGCTGATTACAATACAATTGTTCACTTTATTTCCGCAGAAGAAATGAAGCGTGACCACAGCGGTATTCCTCACGGCGGTGTGGTTATAAGAAGTGGAAAAACGGGTCTTAATTCTGAAAACAATCATATTATTGAGTACAGCTTAAAGCTTGATTCAAACCCTGAATTTACGGCAAGCGTAATTGTAGCTTATGCGAGAGCGGCTTATCGTATGGCTAAAGAGGGAATGTGCGGTTGCAAGACTGTATTTGATGTAGCACCGGCTTACCTTTCAGCCTTTTCGGCAGAGGATTTAAGAAAGCGAATTTTGTGAGGTTTTGGGGTTTGAGTGGATTTTATTTAAAACCGAAGCTTTTTTCGGTACTTAAAAATTACAGTAAGCAACAGCTTATAAAGGATATAACGGCGGGTATTATCGTTGCAATAATTGCTTTGCCGTTGTCAATTGCTTTGGCACTGGCTTCGGGTGTGGAGCCTGCCGCAGGTATATACACAGCCATTGCCGCAGGCTTTGTGGTGTCTTTATTGGGCGGAAGCCGTATACAAATAGCTGGTCCTACCGCCGCATTTGCTACAATTGTTGCAGGAATTGTGGCGGCAAAAGGTATGGACGGGCTGTTTATAGCCACAGTTTTAGCAGGTATTATACTCATTCTTATGGGTGTTTTAAAGCTTGGCGGACTTATAAAATTTGTACCTCATACAATTACGGTCGGTTTTACGGCAGGAATTGCGGTTACGATTTTTTTAGGACAGATAAAGGATTTTTTAGGTCTTACATATAAAAGCGGCACTAAAGCGGTTGAGACAATTGAAAAGGTTGAAGCCAATATTGAAGCGATTGATACATTCAGTCTGCAGGCTTTGCTTGTAGGTGCAATTTCACTTTTAATACTGATTTTGTATCCCAAGGTTGAAAAGCGGATTCCACCGTCACTTATAGCCGTTATTGTCGGTGCTGCCATAACAGCACTTATTCCTCAGATAGGGGACGGCGTATTTACAATAGGCGAGCTTTACACTATTGAGTCAGGACTTCCCAAAGTGGATTTTTCCGCTATGGATTTTAGTGTTGATAAGATACTTTCAGTTCTGCCCGATGCGGCGACAATTGCAATTTTGGCGGCTATTGAATCATTGCTTTCCTGCGTTGTAGCGGACGGTATGGTTAATTCAAAGCATAACTCAAATATGGAGCTTGTAGCTCAGGGTTGCGGAAATATTGCATCGGTATTTTTTGGCGGAATTCCTGCTACGGGTGCAATTGCCCGAACGGCGGCCAATGCCAAAAACGGCGGCAGAACACCTGTTGCGGGTATGGTTCACGCAGTTGTGTTGCTGTTGGTACTCCTCTTTTTGATGCCTTATGCAGGACTTATTCCAATGCCTACAATTGCGGCGATTCTGTTTATTGTAGCCTATAATATGAGCGAATGGCGCAAGTTTGTGGGAATAGTTAAGACCAATCCTTTGACCGATATTCTGGTTATGGTTGTAACCTTCTTGCTGACCGTAATTTTTGACCTTGTGGTTGCAATAGTTGCAGGGCTTATACTGGCTTTAGTATTTTATCTTTTCAAAAAATATATAATTAAAACTAAATAGTTTATGCGGCTGTGTTGTCTTAAATAGCAACATAGCCGTTTTTGCTTGAAAAAAATGTTAATTTGTGGTATAATATTTAATAATTTTTTTATGAAGGAGAACTGATATGGACGGTAAGTTGACATTAGGTTCATCACCGCATATAAAATCCCCGAATACTACAACTTCTATTATGCTTGATGTAATAATCGCACTGCTTCCTGCCTGCGCTTTCGGGTGCGTGCTTTTCGGGTTGCGTGCGCTGGCGGTTGTATCGGTAAGCATCGCAAGCTCGGTTTTGTTTGAATTCCTTTGGAATTTAATTCTTAAAAAACCGAATACAGTAAAGGATTTATCGGCTGTGGTTACGGGACTGCTTTTAGGTATGAATTTGCCTAGCGAAATCCCGCTTTGGATGCCGATATTCGGTAGTGCATTTGCGATAATAATTGTAAAGCAGATATTCGGCGGAATCGGTTGTAATGTGGTAAACCCTGCAATTGCGGCAAGAATTGTTATGCTTTTGTCCTTTTCCGATGCTATGACCAAATTTATAGAACCCGTATCCGATACGGTATCTACCGCAACACCGCTTGCAATGACCGAGAATTTTCCTACATTAAAAAATCTGTTTTTCGGTATGCATAGCGGCTGTATAGGGGAGACTTCGGCATTTTTACTTCTTGTTGGCGGTACATATCTTGTAATACGCAGGGTGATTTCTCCCGTAATTCCTGCCTGCTTTATTGGTACGGTTGCCTTGCTGTCTTTGGTGAGTGGCGGCAATGTTTCCATTTCGGTGTTCGGTGGCGGGCTTGTTTTAGGCGCTGTATTTATGGCTACTGATTACACAACATCACCTACAAAGCTTGTCGGAAAAGCCGTTTTCGGTATTGGCTGTGGTGTGTTTACATTTATTATAAGAGAATTTTCCTCTATGCCAGAGGGTGTATCGTACTCAATACTTTTAATGAACATTTTAGTTCCGTATATTGATAAAATACCGTCTAAAAAGCTTTTTGGCTATATAAAAAAGGAATCGGAGTAGATTATGAAATACAGTCTTAATTTAAAATTGTCGGATAACTGTCTTGACAGTAATGGGAATATAATCCCTTACGAGGTTTTTTGCCTTTTTCAAAAAGCGGCAAATGTACACGGAGAAATGTTGGGCGTTTCTTTCGATGAAATGAAAAGCAAGAATCTTTTGTGGGTTGTAAGCCGTACTTATTATGAGGTAGAATCCGATGCTAATCCGGGTCAAGAGGTTGTTGTTACCACCTGGCCTTTAAGCCCTACAAGGCTCGGTTATGAAAGGGATTACACCGTTTGCGATATGAGCGGAAATGTTATAATAAAGGGTAGCTCTAACTGGGCGCTTATTTATGCCGATACAAGACGACTTGCGATTGTAGAAAACCTTTACAATACCGATAAGCTTTGCGAAGAAAAGGTTTTTGAACACAGAATTAAACGCATAAGAAATTTTGAGGGCGAGTGTACTCAAGAAAAAATTGTACCTTGCGAGAGTATGATTGACTGTAACGGTCACGTAAATAACACCTATTACGCACAGTTCGCCCAAAAAGCACTCGGAAGCTTTGGCGGTAAAATCAAAGCCTTTCAGGTGGATTTCCACCACGAGGTTATGTGCGGTCAACCGCTTACTATGTATACCTTA
>JAZQHX010000068.1:0-3142 GCA_045540835.1 Acutalibacteraceae bacterium
ATATATGCATTCTGATTTCGCTTGAAGCATTACCGCCAAGCACAGGTCTGTCATGTATGAGTGCTGTTTTTGCACCGCCTCTTGCAGCCGCAATAGCGGCACAAAGGCCTGTAAGTCCGCCACCTACAACAATTACATCATAATTCATTTTTTCACCTTGCATTATATAATTTCATCAATAATCCCCAAATCCCAACAAAGACGTGGCAGAACATATTTATCTCTTATATCCTTTGCCGATTTAAAGGTTAATGGTAAAATTTCTTCACTAAGCCCTATTTCCGCCATTGTTTTTGGAAGTCCAACATTATCATAAAGTGCCTCAATTTCACCAATAGACGGCAATTCTTTGCTTATGATACTTTGTATTTCATTCCATTTTTCTACTATTATTTCAAAACGCTTTTTGTGACTTTCTATGTTATATTTTTGCTCTTTTTCTTCAAGGGCAATCATACTCTCTGCACCTTTACCGAGGAAATCTCTTAAAGTTTCACTCCAAGCCGCAAAATCGAACTTTTCAACATACCCAAATGCTTTTTGACTTTTGGGAGTAATATTTTTAATTTTTTCATACAGCTTTATGGAAATCAGGGTGCCTACCGCACACTGAATACCATGAAATTCTACAGGTGTTCCAAACTGTACACCACGCATATCCCAGATATGCGATAAGTAATGCTCTATACCCGATGCAGGGCGAGATACCCCCGCAAATTTCATAGCCGCACCGCATAAAATTAAGCCTTCAAAAACGGCTTCTACCGCTTTTTTATCTCCTTTTAAAAGTCCTTCAGCATTATCCACACACTTTTTCAAAGATTTTCTTACAAGTGATGCTATGTCTTCGCAGTAATATTCACCATTTATAAGATTTGATATACGCCACTCACAAATAGATATATATTTTGCAAGCATATCACCAAGTCCCGAAATCATCATTTTTACAGGTGCTTTGCAAAGTATATTTGTGTCACCTATAATCACATCAGCACACTTGCTGTTAAGCGAAATTTTAAGTCCCTGCATAGTCATTGAAGAGGTTGCCGATGCATATCCGTCCATAGAAGGAGCAGTACCCACAATGATATACTTTTTACCTGACACATTAGCCACAATTTTGCTTATGTCATTTATCACACCAGAGCCTACACCTATAACCACATCACAGGCAGGGATGAAATTCATAACCGCCAACCCTATATTTGCTTCATCAGGCTCAAGATTTTCTTTATTAAAGATATATCTTTCCGCCTTTATTCCGTTTTTATTAAGTAAATCAAAAACCGATTCACCTGCAGCTTTATATGTATTACAATCCGCAATGATAAAAGGTCTTTCGCATTTAAGATTATTTAAAATCTGCGGCAACTGATAGATGGCGTTATCACAGACTACTATCTTTGAATCAAAGAGATGATTCTTTCCACAAGAACAACCGACATTTTTTAAATCAGAAAACATATAAATCTCCTTTTTCCATTTAAATCTTGTTTTTATAATATACCGACCTCGATCAACAATCAATATATTATAATTAACTTGACAAAATAATCATAAATTGATTATAATATTGATAAATAATTTCAAGAAATGAGTGTTTGTATGTCGTTATACAGTCGGGAAAGTCAATATATATCCTTGCTCTCGCAAGGCTCGCAAACAGTCAAAGCACTTGCAGAAAAGCTTTTCATCAGCGAGCCTACTGTTCGTAGGGATATGACAATTCTGCAAAAAAAAGAAATACTCACCTGCAAAAGAGGTATAGTAACTCTTAAAACAAACTCACCTGATAAGCGCATTCCGTTATTCATACGTGATATGGAGCAAAATGAAGAAAAAAAGACAATAGCACTAAAAGCCGTCTCCCATATAAAGGACGGTTATGTAATTATGCTTGATGCATCAACAACGGCTTTCTGCCTTTTGCCTCACTTAAAGGACTTTAAAAATATACTCGTTATAACCAACGGTGCTAAAACTGCTTTAGAAGCGGCAGCTATGGGAATACGGACAATTTCAACCGGTGGAGAAATGACATTAGAATCCTTTTCCTATATTGGACCTGACGCCGAATCCACCTTAAAGCAATATAACGCAGATATAGCATTTTTCTCCTGCAGAGGTGTCACCGAAGACGGAGTTGCTACCGATAATTCTATTATGGAAAATAATTTAAGAAAAATTATGATAAAGAATTCTAAAAAAAGGTTTTTATTGTGTGATAAAAGTAAATTTAATAAAACCTATCTGAACACACTGTGCAGTAAAAATGATATTGACAGCTTGATTAGTGAGTAATTTCAATCTCTTTTTACATAAAAAAATATTACTCTTAATATTACATCTTGACTTTAAATGTATATTACATTTTAATTGTTTTATTGATTGTAAAATATCGAAAACCCGCTTAAATAGCGGGTTTTCAGCGTATTAAATATTGAATTTTCACGGTAAGTTTTGGATCTAATAAGTAGTATTAGTTAATCCCTCGTATGAGCCGAGCAGAAAAAATATCATCCACCTTTTGCGGGTTATCCTCAACAAATACGAATTTTGTTATGTCATTTATGATGCGGTTGTTCATATTTTTAATCCTTACAAGTGTTTATAAATTCATTTGCTTTTGTCAATATCTTTTTCGTATTTTCAAAAGTCAGCGAATTTAAAGCAGCGTCATATTCGAGCAACATATATTCGTTATGCTCAAAGCCATCATTATGCTTAGGCGTTTGGTTAGCATACACTGCTGTAAAATATATTACGGTTTTGCTTTTACCATTTGGCATGGTATATTCAATTTTAGCTTTGAAATCACTTGTAAGTTCTGCCCTTATAGATGTTTCCTCATAAATTTCACGCAAAGCAGCAGATTCTTCATTTTCACCTTTTTCAATATGACCTTTAGGAAAACCAATATCCCCATTTTGCGATTTAATAAGCAGATATTTTATCTCACCATCAGATACAGTATAAACAACTGCACCTGCAGATTTTTCGTATATGGCTTCTATCTCTGTTTTATAATACTGTTCTTGAAAATGTATAGCCTCTGCAATTTGTTTTTGGTAAAATACTTTATTAGTAGGTGCAGCGATAAGCTTGTCTTCAACATCATTTTCTCTATGAGAAATGCCAATTA
>JAZQHX010000069.1:0-4333 GCA_045540835.1 Acutalibacteraceae bacterium
AAAACAAGAATTATTATAATATCTTCCATAGTTTATCCTAACTTTATTTTACAAATTTTTTACCGCCACGAGCCATAAAGTAACCGATGATTCCCATCATGGCAAGTACTGCGATAAGACCTGGCAAGAAGCCTGTGCCAAGTGTTTTCTCTGTAATCAAAGTACCTATCTGGTATACAAAGAAGGAAATTGTATAAGCGGTCGCAAACTGCAAACCGATACCTGCAAATAACCACTTTTTGCTTTTAATTTCGGAGTTCATAGCACCGATTGCGGCAAAGCAAGGAGGTGTAAAGAGGTTAAACATAAGGTATCCGAGTGCAGCTATTGCAGAAATACCAAACATCTGCTCACCGCCGCCGGTAGAAAGCAATTCAAAATCTTCGTTGATAACGGTTGAGGATACTGCAAACACGGTTGCCAATGTACCTACAACCTCTTCTTTTGCAATAAAGCCGGTAATAGCTGCCGCCGCTAACTGCCAAGCGCCAAAGCCTAACGGAATTAAAAGGAATGCAAAGGGCGATGCAATATCGTGCAATATTGACTCGTTAGCCTCAACCTCTTTAAATGTCCAGCTATAGGAGCTCATAATAGTAACTACTGCATTACAAACAAGAATAATTGTACCTGCTTTGATTATGTAAGCCTTACCACGTGAGCACATAGAAACAAATGCTCTCCAGAGTGAGGGTGCCTTATACTCAGGCAATTCAATAATAAAGAAAGATTTTCTGTACTTGTAGCAGGAAATCCACTTAACAAGCAATGCACCTAAGAATACAAGTACTATGCCGAGGAAGTACATTAGTGGCGAAACCCATGAAGATTCAGGGAAAAATGCGCCTGCAAATAGAGCGATTACGGGAATCTTGGCACCGCAAGGAATGAAAGGTGTCAGCATTGCGGTGGCCCTGCGCTCACGCTCGTCTCTTATAGTGCGGCAAGCCATAATTCCGGGGATTGCACAGCCTGTACCGATTACAAGCGGAATAACCGATTTTCCCGAAAGACCAACCCTCTTGAAAATAGGGTCGAGCACAACAGATACACGTGCCATATAACCGCAATCCTCAAGCAAAGCAAGGAGAAAATACATTATCATTACAAGCGGTAAGAAGCCGACAACTGCACCAACACCGCCGATAATACCATCAATAACAATAGTCTGCAAAATAGGAGCGGCATTAGTCATTAAACCTGCAACCCATTCGCCGAACATCTCTATTAAAGTAACAAGACCCGGAATTGCTTTTCCGCCGATTTGGGCGCCATCTGCAATAAGGGGACCGACGCCAACCTGAGAAATCCAGAACACAGCCCACATTACCACTGCAAAAAGCGGAATACCAACCCACTTACTTGTAATAACTGCATCAATTTTATCTTGGAAGTTTTTATCTTTAGTAAACACCTTACGTGTTTCAACAGCGGATACGATTTTATTAACGAATTCAAAACGCTTTCTGTCAGCCAATTCGACTTGGTGTTTATCGGTAAGGTCAATATCGTCCTGAACATAGGGAGCGATTTGTTCTTTACCAACCAAACTGCCTGCCGCCTTGATAACCTCTTTAAGTCCGTTATCCGAACCCGAAGTCGAAATTGTTTCAATTACAGGACATCCCAATTTTTCGGAAAGTGCCGCTGTATCAATTACAGTCTCTTTTTTCTTGTTAACGTCACTCTTATTAAGAGCTACTACAAGCGGAATACCTAATTCCAAAAGCTGGGTTGTAAAAAACAAGCTACGGCTTAAATTTGTGGAATCCACAATATTAACTATTACATCAGGATTTTCGTTTTTAACGTATGTACTGGTAACACTCTCCTCCGATGTAAAGGGTGACATTGAATAAGCACCCGGCAAATCAACTGCAATCATTTCGGTATCTCCCGAATAACTGCTCTTGATTTTACCTTCCTTTTTTTCAACCGTAACACCCGCCCAGTTACCGACCTTTTCATTTCTACCGGTCAAAGCGTTGTACATTGTTGTTTTACCGCTGTTCGGATTGCCCGCAAAAGCAATTCTCATAAAATAAACCTCCAAATTCTTATTTCAGGATATACATTTTTCAGTTAGCGACCGCTAACCGAACTTCAAATAAAAACAGCCGTAAAGGCTTAGAAGCATTAAATAATAATTGCTTCTGCTAACTGGCTGTCAATATTGTATCTGGCGTCTTTAATAGACACAAAGCAACTTTTCTTTCGCCTGGATACTACAGTAATCGGTTCTCCGCTGTAGCAACCTAAAGAAAAAAGGAAAGCATTAAGTTCTTCATCATCGGTCTGAATTTCCTTAATGATATACTCTTTACCCTCTTCAGCGCTGTTCAAGTTCATATATATCCTACCTTCCAAAAGCGAATTAGCATACGCTAACTGAATATAATATAACACCCGATTTTTGATTTGTCAAGCATTTTTTGCATAATTTTGTAAAAAAATTATACTGTGAAAGAAGGATAAGAATTATAAGCCAACTGTTCAATATGGCTGTTATATTCTGAAATTACGAATCTTGAATGTATTAAATAAGAAAAAGCAATGTACGGTAAAGTAAAGAATAACGGCAATATTAAAACCGACAAAATAAGCCAACCGATAAAGCTGAATCCTAAATAAATAAAATCGACCGACGATTTTTTTGAAATAATCGAAGACATATGAACAGCCTCAGCCGCCTCCATATTTTCGTCAGCTACAAAAAGCATTGGAGCTAAGTAAAATTTAAGCATTACAAATATCAAAGCTATACCCGAAATTATTCTTAAAATAACGCAAACATTTGTTAAATTAGCGCTCCAAACGGGCATAGAGAGACCTATGAATTCATAAAGCACACTATGTGACAATGCCTTTACAATGAAAAAAGGAATATTAAGAAGCAACCCATAAATCAAAGCTTTAAAAGCTAAACTGAAAATTAAGGACAAGGAGCGTAAATATAGCCTTTTATCGGAAAAATAATAAAATACTGCTATCGGGTTATCCTCATTATCATAAAGCATTCTCCAAAAATAGCGAAGAACGCCCAAAGCTATCGGGAATAATATTAAAATTTCCAAAATAAGGGAGAAAATTTCTACGAGAAACTCAGCGGCAAAAAAACTGCAAATTGCCGCCGAATAACTGCAAAGGAAAAATACTGCAATGAGTATACTTGAAACAATAATGCTTGCCGCCCATCTTCCCTTAAGCGTAGCCTTAGAAGCCCTTTTTATAACCGAACTTGTTGGAATCATTTTTTCAACACCTAACTTAAAATAGTCATCTTAGCAAAATTTGCCATAATTTTTTTAGTACCTACATTTTCAAAGCCAATTTCAAGCATAGTATCACCGCCTGCACGCACAGCCGAAATTATCATACCCTTACCGAAGGTTTTGTGCATTACCATCTGCCCCGGTTTATAAGCAGGCTTTCCGTCAGCCGCATTGCCCGGCTTAACAGAACCACCCAACAAAGAACTACTTTGTGCAGACGAATTACTGCCTGCTTTCGACCTATCGGTGCTATTAAACAAAGCACTTGAATGAGCAAAGGTTTTACCCTGATAATCATAATCGTAAGACTGACTTTCAACCTGCCTTTTATATGAAGAACCACCGTGAAAACCGTACTGAGAGGACGCACTCTCGCACAATTCGAGAGGTATTTCCTTTAAAAAGCGTGACGGCATATTTCGGTTTGTACAGCCGAACATCATTCGCATATATGTATTCGTAACAGTAAGCTTTTTTCTTGCACGTGTTATCGCAACATAAGCTAACCTTCGTTCCTCTTCAATATCCTCGTTTCCGCCATAAATCGACTGATTTCCGGGAAAAATACCCTCCTCAAGACCGACTAAATACACATTGTTGAATTCAAGTCCTTTAGCGGCATGAACGGTCATTAAAATGACTCTGTTTTCATCGCTGTCCATTGAATCAAGGTCGCTTACAAGGGCAATTTCCTCTAAAAAAGCTGACAGAGTAGGTTCGTCGTTTTCAAGCTCGAACTGAGCAATATTTGATGCGAATTCCTTTACGTTTTCCACCCTGTCTATCGCCTCTTCGCCCTCGTTTTCCAAAGCGGCAAGGTAACCTGTGAATTCGAGCATTCTCTCAAACAGCTCGCTGATAGGAAGCTCAAGGCTTAATTCACTTAGCTTTTCTATCATAGCAGCAAAGCTTTTTAATTTGTTTGCAGACCTCGATAAAGCGGCATATTCGTCGGCGTGCTTGATTACTTCAAATATAGAACAGCCGATTTGTGCGGCAATGTCAGCAGCGTGTGAAACGGTTGTATCTCCGATAGCACGTTTAGGCTCATTGATTATACG
>JAZQHX010000070.1:0-2043 GCA_045540835.1 Acutalibacteraceae bacterium
GGTACCATTTACAGTAACATTATACTTTTTCATTTTTAAAACACCTTTTCTTTAGATTTTAGTTTAATTTAGATTTTTTTAAATGACAAAATTCTTATTGCGGAAATATCCGTGCCTAATTCCTCTGCAATAGCAGCAGAAACAGCGGCAATGATTTCCTGTTTGTTTTGTATCGGTTGATTAGATACAGCGGCAGGAGCAGGAGTAGCTGTTACAGCGGCAGGAGTATCTGCCTTGTTAGCACTTGTTTTACCTAAAAGACCGATTATCTTGCAAAGAAGAATAATGCAGATAAGACCGATAAATACGGTGCCGACACCCATAACTACCACAAAAAGGTTTTCAGTTGACAATTTACCCATTATAAAATGCACCTCCTTAAAGCACATTCTTTTTTCTTTGGCAAAAACCGTTTATTTTAGTAATAAAAATTGTCGTAAAAGACATGATTGTTATAAATTTCACAATTTTCGCCTTTTACAAAGATTATATATCAAAAGTCAAGATATTGCAAGGGTTATTTAGGAAAATTTTCAAATTTTTGTCATAAAGAATTTAAAAGCTTGTATTCGGTAAAGCGACAAGCCGTTTTGTTCATATATTTAATAAAAAAGAAAGAAACGGTGGATAGTTATGTTTAACTTAATATTGCAGTTAGCTTCACAGATTTTTTATTTTGCATTGCATGTAACGGGGGCAGGGGCTTTTCCTCCGCCGCTTAGCGCAAAGCAGGAAAATGAGCTTTTAGAAAAAAGCCGGAATGGGGATATAGAAGCGAGGAATAAGCTTATCGAGCATAATTTAAGACTTGTAGCCCATATTGTGAAAAAATATTATGCTATGTCTGCCGAGCAGGAGGATTTAATATCCATAGGCACAATAGGGCTTATAAAGGCTGTCTCTACCTTTAAAGCTGATAAGGGAATCCGACTTGCTACCTATGCCGCAAGATGTATAGAAAATGAAATTTTAATGTTTTTCAGAGCTGACAAAAAAACCTCTCAAGACGTTTTTATAAGTGACCCGATTGATACCGATAAGGACGGAAATGCACTGACACTTATAGATGTTATAGCCGATACACGTGATATTCCTGAGGAAATAGATACTAAAATGAAGCTTGAACGTCTGCGGGTTATTATAGGCGGTTGCCTTACTGACAGGGAAAAGGAAATAATTTATATGCGCTACGGAATAGGCGGTAGAAATGAGCTTACACAGCGTGAAATTGCTAAAAAGCTTAATATTTCGAGAAGCTATGTCTCCCGAATAGAAAAATCCGCTTTAGAAAAACTAAGGCGGAAAATGGAAGAGTAAACCTATATAACCTATTTTAAAAATGTAAAAACCTCGATGAAAATCACCGAGGTTTTTGCTATTATAATGCGTCGCAGACACCTTTAATTCCGAATTACGAATTCCGCATTCCGAATTATTTAGTCATTAGTTCGCAAACTAAGTTGCTGTGCTCTACGGGGTCATCAATTCCGGCACCGCTTATAAGGCAGGCTTCGCCGTACAAAAGCTTTGCGTACTTTGAAAGGGTGTCCTTGTCGTCCTTTATTGCCTTTAATTTGTCGGCAATGGGGTGCGAAGCATTGATTTCGAGTACTAACTGTGCCTTGATTTTATCATTGGCACCGGGCATTGAATTTAAGGTTTTCTCCATTTCAAGGGAGATACCGCCCTCGCTCGTAAGACAAACGGGGTGCTTTTTAAGTTTATTTGTAAAGCGTACCGAGTTGATTTTCTCACCAATTGCTTCTTTCATAGCGGTGAACATATCTTTAGCCGACTCGTTTTCATTCTCGAGTGCTTTTTTCTCGTCCTCTGTGTCGAGGTTCAAGCCGTCATCACATATATTCATAAACTTTTTGCCGTCATAATCATTAAGGATTTTAAGTGCAAATTCGTCTACATTTTCGGTTAAATAGAGTATTTCATAGCCCTTTTCCTTAACCGCATCGGTCTGGGGGAGCATTTCAATCTTTTCGTCGGTCTCACCGCAGGCATAGTAGATTGTATCCTGTCCCTCGCTCATAC
>JAZQHX010000071.1:0-4819 GCA_045540835.1 Acutalibacteraceae bacterium
ATGGAGGAAACCGAGCTTGTAGCACTTTGCGATGTTCGTCCTGAAAGATTCGAGCCGTATGAAGGCAAGCGTTGTTATACCGATTTTGACGAGATGCTCGAAAAAGAAGAAATTGATATTTTGGATATTTGTCTGCCTTCTTATATGCATCCCGAGTTTTCTATAAAAGCGATGAACAAGGGAATTAACGTGCTTTGCGAAAAACCTATTTCGCTTAAAAAAGAGGACGTTGCTCCTATTTATGAAGCTGCAAAAAGAAATAATGTTAAATTTATGGTAGCGCATGTGCTTCGCTTTTGGCCTGAATTTGATTACGTAAAGCAGGTTGTAAAGTCAGGTAAATACGGCAAGGTTATGTCTGGCTTTGTGCAAAGACTTAACCATATGCCACGTACAAGCTGGGACGGTTGGATGTTTGATGAAAAGCGTAGTGGTTTTGTGCCTTTTGATTTGCATATCCACGACCTTGATTTTCTTGTTTATACCTTTGGCGAGCCTAAGGATTTTTCCTGCAAGAGAGTAAAAACTGCTGATAGTGATTATGTTAACGTAATGTATGATTACGGGGATTTCTTTATTGGCGGTGAGGCATCGTGGTATCAACAAATGTCACCGTTTAAAGCCGGATTCCGCTTCCAGTTTGAAAAGGCTTTGCTTGAATTGGAAAACGGTGTGCTGACAGTTTATGAAACCGAAAATGATAATATATTCAAGCCCTTTGATTGCACACAATCCAACGAAGAAGGCGGATATATTATTCAAAGTGATGCATACGGAAATGAGATTAAGTATTTCACAAAATGCGTGCTCGAAAATAAAGAGCCTGATATAATAAAGCCTTCGGAGCTTGAAAAGGTTATTGATATTTTAAACAATTTATTCTAAGCGGTGTTTTTATGAAAAAATTAAGAGTTGCAGTTATTGGTTGCGGCAATATTTCGGTAATGCATCTGGATTCGGCTAAGGCTTTGGAAATGGCGGATTTGGTAGCCGTTTGTGATATTAAGCCCGAACGTGCAAAGGCGGCGGCTGAAAAGTATGGCACTGCTTGCTATACAGATTATTTTGAAATGTTCCAAAAAGAAAATTTAGATGCAGTACATATATGCTTGCCGCATTATATACATACCAAAGTTTCTATGGACGCTTTCGATTACGGTATTCACGTAATTTCCGAAAAGCCTATGAGCATAAAGTATGATGATGCTGTTTGCGCTGTGGAAAAAGCAGAGGAAAAAGGACTTAAATACGGAATAATTTTCCAATGCCGTTATAATACTCCCTCCCAGCTTGTAAAGGAGCGTATAACTGATGGCAGACTTGGAAATGTAAAGTGTGGAAGAACAACCCTTACCTGGTACAGACCTGACAATTACTACGAAAAATCCGATTGGAAGGGTACTTGGGATAAAGAGGGCGGCGGTGTTATAATCGACCAGGCGATTCACTCCTTGGATTTAGCAAACTGGATGATTAACAGTACACCTATTGAGGTTCAGTCGTCATTACACAACCGCAATCACGATACAATGATTGTTGAGGACAGCGCAGAGGGTCTTATCAAATATGAAAACGGTAGCCTTTTATCCTTTTTTGCAATGAACAATTATTTTATTGACGAGCCGATTGAAATCAGGCTTCTGTGTGAAAACGGAAAGGCACGTTTTTCTTACGATGAAGCGGTAATCAAATATAATGACGGAACTGTTGAGACGGTGAAAAACCACCCCCAAAAAATCGTTTCCTATACCGGCGGTAAGGATTATTGGGGAACACAGCACGCTGTTCAGATTCATCAGTTTTACCGTTCGGTTTTAGGACTTGAGGAGCTTGAAATCAGTGGTAGGGAAGCACTTAAAATTCAAAGAATTATTTGTGATATTTATAATAATTCCGATACAAAAATTAAATAATCGAATATAAAAAATTAACGGGTTGTCAATTCGACAGCCCGTTAATTTCTATAGGAGAATTATTTTATTATTTCAACTTTATAGCCACGTTTTTCGAGTAAATCAGCCATGGCATCGTCACCAACAATGTGTGCGGCGCCAACGCAAATAAAGACTTTTTCGCCTGAATTGAGGGCCGATTCAGCCCAGTCGGTCATTGTGATGTTGCGATTATATAAAATCTTTTCAGTATATTCTGCGTATAATTCCTTTTGCTCTTTGCTCATAAAGACGGAACCCTCGGAATTCAGTTGTTCAACAAGATTTTTTTCACTACCATTAGCCCAGGCTTTCATCATATTTTTAAGCTGATGCTTAGTAAGAAACTTGATTTTATATGATGTTACAGAGCTTTCAAGCATCATTTCCTGCAATTCTGTCGAGAAGCTTGCCATCATACTATATTGTAATTCGGCAGATTCAATATCGTGAATTTTCTTTTTTTGCTTGTATGCTCTATCTATCATATGCCGATCAATACCAAGGTCATAATTAGCATCAATTTTTTCATAAAGTATATTGTCTATCAGGCTTGACCAAAAGGCAGGGAAATAGTAATCCATAGCTGAATTATACATATTATTTTCCTTTAGTATCGCTTTGGCTTTTTCATAGGTTTTTTCTGAAATATGGTCGGTAATTTTTGTGCCGTCAGTATAAACGAAAGCTTTCAAGGATTGCATCTGCGCTTTATAATCCTTTTCGTAAGCTGTAATATCAAATTCTACAGCTAAGCTGTCAGCTTCTTCATAGGCGCTTATAACATACTCAGGCAGGGGATAGAAATAATCGTCCCCAACATGGATTGAGCCGAACAGCCAAACGCAATTGCCCTTATCGTCACTAACCTTATATAAAAGCGGTGTAGATTCGTTTTTTTCACTACTTTCCGAAATTACAGAGCTTTGGCTCGAAATTTCAGAAACGGTATCAACCTTGCTTTTTTCGCAAGCAGAAAACGAGAATATCAAGAGAAAAACAAGTAATAAAGAAAGTAGTCTTTTATTTTTCATAAATATCACCCCTTAATTTGATTTTAAAATATTGTATTAGCTTTGTCAATGTTTTTGTAAGATATAAAAATGCTGTCCTCACTAAATCGAGGACAGCTTAAATGAATTTATCAATTAAAACAAGTGGAACTTAACAACCAAAGCGGCAAAAACTATTGAAACCATAGAGAGCAGCTTTATAAGAATGTTAATTGAAGGACCTGCAGTATCTTTGAAGGGGTCACCAACGGTATCACCAACAACAGCGGCTTTGTGCTGACTACTGCCTTTGCCATCGTGTGCACCGCTTTCGATATACTTTTTAGCATTATCCCAAGCACCGCCTGAGTTGGACATAAATATTGCCATAAGGAATCCGGAAGCGGTAGCGCCTGCAAGCATTCCTACAACACCGTGATAGCCGAGCACCAAACCGGTAGCAATCGGAGCAATAATAGCAACGATTGTGGGAAGTACCATTTCACGTAAGCTTGCCTTAGTGCAAAGGTCAACGCAGGATTCGTAATCTGCATCTGCTTTACCGTCCATAAGACCGGTAATTTCTTTGAACTGACGGCGAACCTCAACAACAATGGACTGTGCGGCTTTACCAACCGATTCCATTGTAAGTGCTGCGAAAATAAAGGGGAGACAAGCGCCTATAAATAAACCTACTAAAACGGTGGGATTTGTAAGATTAAAGCTAAGGTCAATACCTTCGCCTGCAACTTCTTTAACCTTATTAACGTATGATGCCATAAGTGCAAGCGCTGTAAGTGCGGCAGAACCTATTGCAAAGCCTTTACCGGTAGCAGCGGTGGTGTTTCCTAATGAATCGAGTGCATCTGTACGCTCTCTTACCTCGGGCTCAAGACCTGACATCTCAGCTATACCGCCTGCATTGTCAGCAACGGGACCGTAAGCGTCGGTAGCGAGTGTGATTCCCAATGTCGAAAGCATTCCGACAGCGGCGAGTGATATACCGTAAAGACCAAGGTTAGCATCATTTCCGCCACCTGCGGCAAAATATGCAACCAAAATACATACTGCAACAATAATAATGGGAAGTGCGGTTGAAAGCATTCCAAGACCTAATCCGCCAATAATAATTGTAGCAGAACCGGTTTCGGATTTTGAAGCTAAATGACGGGTAGGTTTATAGGTGTCGGAAGTGAAGTATTCGGTACTTTGACCTATAAGCACACCTGACAGTAAGCCGGAAATTATAGCAAAGTAAAGACCTAATGATGCTTTACCGTCAAGACAGAACCAAACAATGGGAAGCGCTGCAATTGCAATAAGTACAGCACTTAAATTAGTACCACGGCTTAACGAACTTAACAGATTCTTCTGTGTAGCATTTTCCTTGGTTTTTACGAAGAATGTACCAATAATGGAACAAATAATACCTACTGCGGCAATAAGCATAGGAACAGCCATAGCGCTGAATCCTTTATTGCTGAATGCGGCAACACCTAAAGCCGAAGCCGAAATAATAGAACCTACATAAGATTCGTAAAGGTCGGCGCCCATACCTGCAACGTCACCTACGTTATCACCTACGTTATCAGCAATAACTGCAGGGTTACGGGGATCGTCTTCAGGAATACCTGCTTCAACCTTACCCACAAGGTCGGCACCAACGTCTGCCGCTTTGGTAAAGATACCGCCGCCAACACGGGCAAAAAGCGCCATTGAGCTTGCGCCCATACCAAATGTGAGCATTGCTGACATAATTTCCTCAATAGGAAGCTCAAAAACAAACTTCAGAAGAATGTACCAGAAGCTGATATCAAAAAGGCCAAGACCAACCACGGTCATACCCATAACAGTACCGGATGAAAAAGCAATCTTAAGACCCTTGTTAAGGCCTTC
>JAZQHX010000072.1:0-10807 GCA_045540835.1 Acutalibacteraceae bacterium
CCGTCTTTTGTTGCGTCACCCTCGGTTATGGTATAAGCACCGTTTTTGAATATGTCATAGTAATGATAATCGTTAATTGCACCGTTTAAGGTAACATTACCATTTGTTGCAGTTCCAACGCTTTCCTTCATCTGGGCATAGTTCATAAACGAACCTGCCTCGTCATACCAGCCGTAAAAGCCCATTTTAAAATCAGGATTTACAAGTAGGTTTGTCTTATTCGGGTCGTCCTTTGCATAAAGGGTAAAGTTTGAAAATTTACCTGATGCGTACTTCAGGTCTCCGTCATTTCTGGCACCTACTATTACTCTGGTCTTATTATTTATACCCGTTTCCACCTTATTATCGGTAAGGGTTGACATATCAAATTCATAGAATACTCTGAAATATTCGTCATATTCTATTCCTGCCGCCAAAGCATCACTCCGGGAGCGGTTACTCTTTAAAGAGCCTCTTGATGTGAGTAATCTCGAACCATTGCTACTTGTATTAAAATACTCTATCCATAATGCGTTTACGTCTTCACCGTTACGCAAATCCTTATATACTGCATCTGCCGCTAATACATAGGTCTTTGTCGGGTCAAGCATTACAACCTGACCAAAGGTTTTAGATTTGGTCTCTGTTTCATCAATATAATAGTTTCCCGTAACATTATCGGTTGAAGTAAATTCAAATCCTTCTATTGATACATCAGTTGCAGTCACCTTAGATGTTTTTGCAGCAGCTATGCCTGCACTTCCCGCTACCTGGGCAGTAGGCTCGCTGTCTAAGAATATATCGTGACACGCTACTGCGTTTTCCACAGCACCTACTGTTGTGTACAGCGATACAGAGATTAAAGTGGGATTAGTTCCCTGACATACCATTTCCATACGGTATTCTTTTCCCTCTGTTATTTTTGTACCGCCGTAGCTTACAGAACCAATTTCCACACTTTTGCTTCCAACACGTGCCGATAAGTCAAGGCTTACATAACCGTTCTCGTTACAGTTAAAAAGCAAATAGTATCCGTAACAGGTATTTGAATCACCTTCCTTGTTTTGATTCACACGTGCCCATATACAAGGCTTTAAACCTTTTTGTGCATTAAAGGTTACGGCAACTCTCTGCTCGGTATACTTTCTGTCAGGTAAAAACCTCATACCTCTTAAATAGCTACCGCTGCCATTTACGTTGCCGAAAGTCATTGCACCGTCAGCTATTGTGGCGGTAAATGCTTCATAGTTAGTGTCCCCAATAGCTACATGACGCCAGTCAGATAATGTTTCAGGGTCGCCAAAATCACTCGAATACACCGAATGGTTATCAGTTGCATTAACTGTTGCCGCAGATAAGCTAAAACTTCCCGTAAAACAGGTTGTAACAAGAATTGTAAGAGTAAGACTTAAACTCAAAAATCTTTTTATTCTCATTCTTTTCCTCTTTTCAAAATCAATTCAAATCACAGTATTGTAATTTGAATCACATTACTGTATGCATAATTACCCGATACTGTATACTGCGGAATTTTTGTATTGCCGCCGTCGGCTGTAGTAGCCATAATTTCGGTATAGATATTGTTATGATTGTGACCGCAGAATACGCCCTTTACAACATCACCGTTATT
Organism: Acutalibacteraceae bacterium; assembly: GCA_045540835.1. Taxonomy (GTDB): domain Bacteria; phylum Bacillota; class Clostridia; order Oscillospirales; family Acutalibacteraceae; genus UBA737. The sequence continues at coordinate 1,610 of JAZQHX010000072.1, forward strand.
AACAATCAGGTCATATACCTTCTTAGTCATAGCGTCCTTATTTGCGTTTCCGCCTGCATAACCGCTCGATTTACCGTAATTTTCATTAACACCGTTAGGATTTTCGATAATATCGTATGGCTCAACCAATTCATTACCGTTTTCATCTCCCCAGCCGGTGCTTATCGGGCAATGCTGGAATACAAGGGCAGGTATTTGCTTTTGTCTTGCAGTATCTATATAGCCTTTAAGCTCTTTATACTGTTCGTCGGTATACAAATACTTATTTGTTGAGTTGTCCAGCAATAAAAGCATAGCCTTTTCATTACCGTCCTTATCGGACAATATTTCACTATAAAGATATACATCATTAGTCCAGATATTTTTATTTAAATAATCAAACTTTTCTTTGAGTGAATATTTATCGGTCATTCCCCCGTTTATAGAGGGCATAATTTCGGCTGTTTCGTGATTGCCTAAGGTCATAATAACATCATATTTATCGGTAATTACGCTCTTTAAAAGCTCCATACTGCCGAAGGAATAATAGTCTAAAATATCACCGGTTATAACCGTTCTGTCAAACAGCTTACCGAATTCAAGCGAGCGCACAGTCGCAGCCGAATTATATTTATTGCCTCTATTAAAGTCTCTGCCCTCAAAAAGTGCCATAATTGTAGGATTGTCCTTATCCTTTTCGTTTACGGCATTAAAATGTATGTCGGAAAAGTGAACAACATTTACCGGACTGCCTACTCTTTTGCCGTTTATAGGGCTGATTGTAACCTCGGTAAGGCGCATACCGTCCGACATAATTTTCATAGTACGTGTTGTTTTTGAATCTCTGAGTCTTACGTCAAAGGTACGCATTTCCTTTACAGGATTATTCATAAAATACTCACGCTGTGCCGTAACCATATCATTCTCCTTAACCGTACTGCTCACCGCCGCATCGGTATTACTGCTTTGTTCTTCCTTTTCTGTCTTTTCAGCCTGACCACAGCCAACACTTGCCGTCATTAACAAAACCGAAAAAACAACCGATAAGAACTTTATAATATGCTTTTTCATACATTTTCCCTTTCTTTGAGTTAAACTTAATCTAACCATTTAACCTCTTTGGGGGATTTATCAAATACTTTAACTGCTTTTTCGAGGGATAACTGGTCGGTGATACTCATAATTCCATTATCGGCATAACGCATACCCTCGTTTGCTTCGTTTGCCTTCTGGTAAAAGCTATTACCCGATATGCTTACACCGTCCTGCTTATGTTCACCGTCCCACAGCCAGTAAACAAAGTTACGTGCCGTGCAATCGAAAATATTATTCTTTATATTAAAGTTACTCATATCCTCGTAAACGTGAGTCCAGGCAACGATTGAGCCTACATCCGAAATGTTGAATCTCTGCTTTGTCCAGCCGTATCCCGTAAAGCGCAGGATATTATTTTCGAAATAAATATTATTCACAGAGCCATCAGCCTTGGAAATATACTCTTCACCCTGAATAAAGAACTCCAGCGCATAAGCGGTATATTCAATCAGGTTATCGCTGAATCTTATATTATCGTAAATACTGCCAACCGAGCCCTGGAAGGTTATACCCGTATCATAAATCTGATATATCCAGTTGTTTGTAATATTTACGTCCTTACAGCTATCCCAGAACTGAATAGCGTTACCGTAACGTGTAGAGCCCGAAAGTGTTGAACCGCCAATCCAACCGATTTCGCAGTTTTGCACAGTTATACCGTTATTATCGCCTATACACTGCACACCAAACGTGCCCGAATACTTCATAGCAATATTATCAATCATTACGTTAGATACACCTGCAGTAAGTGAGAATATTGCACGCTTTACACCGATTTCAATATCTGTATACTCTTTATTCGGTCTGCCCTTATCATAATAAAGATAAAGCACTCTGTCCTCGGTATTATGGTAAAAATCACCGTTCTTTGTAAGAGTCATAAGACCCGTCTTTTTAGTGCCGACATCTTTACCGTGGTCAAAAACGATTATACCAACGTCCTCAAGTGAAAAATCCATTTTCCATACATTTTTCTTTTTTGAGGGTTTCCAGAGACCCGGCTGTGCATAATTCTTTGCAGAGCCGTAAAGCACCGGTTTATCACCCTGACCGTAAGCGCCGTAATTCATACCGCTCTTAACAAATATTGCAGATGATGTTCTGTAAATTCCGCCACGCTCAAAAAGCACTGTATCCCCTGCCATAAATGCCCAGGAATTAGTGTTAAGCGCATTGGCGGTTTTCCAGGCGGTTTCGGGTGTTTTACCGTCGTTCTGGTCATTACCGTCAGGAGAAATATAATAGGTCACACCGCCCGACGGCATATTATCTTCACACTTTAAAATTTCCTGACGTTTCTTTTCGGCGGCTTCGTCATAATCACTATGCTGACCGTCATAAAGTAACGCAGTATTTCCCGTAGGTAAAACTTCGGGAATTTCACTCTCGTTAGTAACAGTAAGCGATGTTTCGGAGCTCGCAGGCTCTGTAGAGGTTTTCTCTCCACAGCCTGCAATAAAACTCAAACAAAGGCAAGCGGCTAAAGCACTATATAATAATTTGCGCATTTTACCTTCCCCTTTTATTTGATTTTACTAAGTCTTCCGTTTGCGCTCTGTACAGCGGCATCTACTACCGACTTATAGCTGTTAAGCTTGGTATTTACCTGCTGTGCCTTCTGTCCCTTCATATTAGCCTTAAATACAGCAGATGTAAGACCGGTATCCTCGGTTAATACAACCTCATCACAGTTTATAAAGTTGTTTTTCTGTTCCATACACCATTTGTAAACCTCAAGAATGGTAGCATCACAGAAGAAGGTGTTTTCGTCGTAATTTGCGCCGTCAAGATAATAGCGCAAGAAGTAGTATGCAGCCTCGGCATTTTTAGCCGTCTTGGGTACGCCGTAAGCCTCATACTCGGTAAATTCCTGCAGATAGTCGAATCCGTCCATAGAAGGCATGGGAACGCAGCCTAATGAGCCGGTGCTCTTTAAATCAGGCCAGTAGTAATGTGTACGTCTGCCCGAAATTGTGGAATCGCTGAAGAAAAGTACCTTTCCGCTACCGAAACGGTCTCTTTCATAGATAGTATCGTTTACTACGTCCTTATCTCTTAATTCTGCAAACATCTGCCAGCCCTTTAAGAGATTAGCGTCATTCATATTGCTTGTAAATTTACCGTCCTTATAAAGCACAGCACCTGCGCCCATCATATCAGCAACATCGGAGAATCTGTATGTACTCCAAGCTAAGTATTCGGAAGAAGCTTCCTCAATAAAGTCCTCGCAAACCTGAACGAATTTGTCATAGCTCCATTCACCCTTTTTCCAGAGTGCATAGGGGTCTTCAAGCTCATACTTGCTTATAAGATTGCGGTTATACCACAAAATTTTAGGCTGCTGAATAAGGGTGTTTGCCATATTTATTCCGTAGCATTTACCGTTAACGCTGTAAAAATTCTTAACATTTGTATCCCAAGCCGAATCATTCACATCAAAGGTTTTGATGTCATCAAGAGGCTGAAGCACGCTCATAAGACCTAAATTCATATCCTTAAGTCTTATAATGTCGGGAGCTTCCTTTGCGGCAACCTTAGATGCAATTTCGGTAGCATAGTTTGTGTATGTACCCTTAACCCAGTTAACCTTAATGCCGGTTTCGTTGGTGAATTTTTCGATAACTGTCTGTGCGTCTGTAACATCGCCAACATCGTTCCAGGAATAAACGGTTATGGTTGTTCCCTTTAAGTTTTCGGGGATATTCTTTGCTATTTCTGCCCAACCAGAGCCGCCGCCCTGTGCATTTCCTTCATTAGTGCCTGTAGCCTCACCCTGAGACTCCGAGCCACAGCCTGCAACACTAAAAACCATAAGAACAGCCATAGCTAAAGCTAAAATTTTACTTAAACCTTTTTTCATAAATATACCTCCTAATTTTTATCCTACAATACCGCTTGTAGCCACACTTGCTATAAAGCGTTTTTGCATAATAACATAAAATATTACCAGCGGCAGAATACATAAAAAGCTTCCTGCCATCATCATAGGTCCAAACAGAATTTCGCCCAATCCCGTCTGAGAGACAAATGATGTGTTACTTGTAATATTTGCCAGTTGTACACTCACGGGATAATCAGACGAGAGGTACATCTGTGCCAAATAATAATCATTCCAATGCCAAACTATAGCAAACAAGCTAACGGTTATTATAGAATTGGAAGATGCAGGAATAATAACCCTTAAAAATGTTTTCCACGGTCCTGCACCGTCGAGCCAGGCGGCTTCCTCAAACTCTTTCGGAAGCCCCTTGAAGAACTGTGTATAGATGTAAATAAACAGTCCGCCTTTAAGTCCTACACCGAGTAATGACGGCAACCAGAACACCAATGGTGTATTAAGTATACTCGGTCTTATCTCCTTACCTATAATTTTACCAAAAAGATTCAGGATTCCTGCAAAATCAACATACCTGAAATTAACGTATGAAGGAATTATTATCATAACGGTAGGAACCAGAATGGATAAAATCATAAGCGCTTTGAATATGAATTTTCCTTTAAAATTAAATCTCGCCAAGCCGTAGGCGGCAACTGCACAAGAAGCAATTTCAATTGCCGCCGCAATTATTTCGTTTAAAAACGTACTCGAAAGTGCATTCCAGAAATCCATTGTGCTTATGGCTAATTTAAAATTGTCAAAGGTTATTTGCTTTGGCACCCAGTTTACAGCGGGGTCATAATAATCAACTGCGCCCTTTAAGGAATTTACAATAATGTAGATAAGAGGATAAAGTAAGGTGTAGCTGAAAGCTATTAAAAACACATACCTCATAAGGCTCGGTATAATTTGTCTTGTTTGTTTTAAATTTCGGTTTTTATTTCCGAAAGCCACCTTATTCCCTCCTATCCTTTTCTTTTCCTTTTAAGTACAAAAATAATTACAAATGCTGTAATACCTGCTGCTAAAACACCGCCTATGCAAATTATCAGAATAAGATTATTATTGCTTTCTTCTGCATTTACGCTGTTTTGCTCGGTGAGCGGCTTGTCACTCTGTGCAGATACGCCAAGCTTTTTAAGCCACTCTGACATAGTGTAATCCTCGCCGTATTCTGCCGCCCAATCGCCATCCGAGAAGAATTCGTCACTCAAATCGTTAACGAACATATTCTTATCATACGGTACCAATTCCGCCTCGTTTTTATAGCGGAATATCTTTATACCATACTCAGTTTCAGGCTTGTAGTTATAGCTCGTTCCCGTCCAGCCGTAAAGACCTAATTCAAAATCAGGATTTACAAAAAGATTGGTTTTCTTTGTGTCGTCAGCCCTATAAAGCTGTAGGTCATAGAAGTAGGCATCTGCACCAATAACACCGGTAGTAAAGCCTACGAGCACTTCGCTCTTGCCGTTGGATTTTACATCAATATCCTTAGGCAATGTAAACTTATATACTGTGTGGCAATTCATAAGATCCTGCTTTTCAACCTCAAGTTCTTTTACAAGCGCCTCGTAAGAGCCGTTGATTTTTACAAATACCAAAGGCTTACTGCCGTTCTGAGCAAAGTATTTTTCATACATTGAGTAAAAATAGGTCTCGCCTGGGTCAAGCTCTACTATCTGGCCTGGGTGAGCATAATCCCATTTGCCGGTAATATGAAGCATAGGTTCTTCGGTAAATCTCTCAAAATAAGGTCTCTTGAAATAATCCTCTGCCACCTTTTTAAGCTCAACATCACCCTGAATTGTGGTTTTAACACCGTAATCCGAAATAGGCAGATTGTTGTAGCCGTTTGAAGTCCAGCCATAAAGACCAAGTGAAAAATCGGCATTTTCAAAAAGATTGGTTTTAGTCTTGTCTCCCTTTTCGTATAAAAGGAAATCTCCGAAATATGCGTCCGCTCCGCTCATTCCGCAGGTAATACCAATCTGCATTTTGGCTTTGCCATTGGACTGCTTTGCGGCTTTTTTGGGTATTTTGAACTCATAGTAAGCTCTGTAATACTCGTCGTCATGTGTTTCCGAGATAAAGTCGGTATAATTCTGATAGGTTGTACCGTCAAAATATCTCATAAACGGCATACTTCCGTTTTGATTTTCATATTTGTAGGAAACCGCATAAATATAGGTTTTATCGGGGTCAAGCTCTACTATCTGTCCAAACTTTGCGTATTCAACCTTACCCGTATTATGAACTACCCAGTTACCTGTAAGTTTAGTAAACTTCGGTCTTTTAAAGTAATCGTCTGCTACCTTTTTGAGTTCTACGTCTCCTTGCAGAGTTTTCTTTACACCATAGTCTGATATAGGAAGGCTGTTGTATCCGTTAGAGGTCCAGCCGTAAAGTCCGAGTGCGAAGTCGGCATTTACAAATATGTTTGTTTTGGTCTTATCTCCCTTTTCATACAAAAGGAAGTCTCCGAAATATGTATCCGCTCCGCTCATTCCGCAGGTAATACCTATCTGCATTTTAGCTTTACCATTGGATTGCTTTGCGGCTTCTTTCGGTACTTTGAACTCATAATATGATCTATAATACTTTTCGTCCTGAGCAACCGATACATATTCGGCATAGTTCTGATAGGTAGTACCATCAAAATATCTCATATAAGGCATACTGCCCTTTTGGTCGATATACTTGAATGACACCGCATAAATATATGTCTTATCAGGGTCTAACTCTACTATCTGTCCAAACTTTGCGTATTCAACCTTACCTGTATTATGAATTACCCAGTTACCGCTAAGCTTATTAAACTTAGGTCTTTTAAAGTAATCATCAGCTACCTTTTTAAGCTCAACGTCACCCTGTTTGGTCTTTAAAATACCGTATTCGGTAATTGGTAAGCTGTTATAGCCATTAGATGTCCAGCCATAAAGTCCAAGCGAGAAATCAGCGTTTACAAATATGTTGGTTTTAGTCTTATCTCCCTTTTCATACAAAAGAAAATCACCAAAATATGTGTCTGCTCCGCTCATACCGCAGGTAATACCTATCTGCATTTTAGCTTTTCCGTTAGCGCCAACAGTAGCTTCTTTAGGAACTTTGAATTCATAATAAGCTCTATAATATTCCTCGTCCTGCTTTTCGGAAATATAGCTTGCAAAATTCTGATAGGTAGTGCCGTCAAAGTATCTCATATAAGGCATACTGCCCTTTTGGTCTTTATACTTATATGACACCGCATAAATATAAGTTTTATCGGGGTCTAACTCTACTATCTGTCCGAACTTTGAATATTCAACCTTACCCGTATTATGAATTACCCAATTGCCACTAAGCTTATCAACCTTAGGTCTTTTAAAGTAATCGTCATCAACCTGTTTTAGTTCAACATCGCCCTGAATAGTTTTCATAACGCCGTATTCTGTGATAGGTAAGCTATTGTATCCATTTGAAGTCCAACCGTAAAGTCCGAGTGCAAAATCAGCATTCTTGAATATGTTGGTCTTAGCTTTATCTTCCTTTTCATACAAAAGGAAATCACCGAAGTACGCATCTGCTCCACCCATACCGCAGGTAATACCAATCTGCATTCTCACCTTGCCGTTACCTAAAACAGCCTCGACTGCAGGTACTTTGAATTCATAGTATACTCTATAGCTTTCCTCGTCCTGAGTTTCGGAAATATATTCGCTGTAATTCTGATAGGTAGTGCCGTCAAAATATCTCATATAAGGCATACTGCCCTTTTGGTCTATATATTTATATGACACAGCATAAATATAGGTTTTACTCGGGTCAAGCTCCACTATCTGTCCAAACTTTGCGTACTCAACCTTACCCGTATTATGAATTACCCAGTTGCCTTCAAGCTTATCAACGGTTGGCTTTTTAAAGAAATCGTCCGATACTGCAATCAAATCCGCACCGTAAAGGCTGTACTGAGTTTGGGAAGTAACTGTTGCGCCATCGTCTGCCCAACCCTTAAATCCTGATTTAAAATCGGCATTGTTTAAAAGATTGGTCTTATTTTTGTCCGACTTATCATATAAAAGGAAGTCGCCGTAATATGCATCAGCACCGCTACTGCCCGTAGTGAAGCCTATCTTCATTTTTACTGTTCCGTCAGCTTCACGCTTTGCTTCAGTCGGAACTTTAAACTCATAATAGCTTCTATAATACTCCTCGTCCTCTTCGATATTTAAAGCTACCGAATCGGGGTCATAGTTTGTAAAGCTTCCGCTTGTATTATTATAAAGAATAAACGGCTTAGAGGATTTCTGGTCGATATACTTATAGGAAACACCGTAAACGTATGTCTTTTCGGGGTCAAGATAAACTATATTTCCTATCTTTCCGTATGCCTTCTGTCCGTTATTATGAATTACAATTTTACTGTCCGGTAATTCGGTTCTTTCAAAATAACCGTCAGTATACTCAGCAAGTACTGCACAGCCGTCCACCGTTTCAGTAACCGTTTCGTCCTCAATAGCCTTGTAATCCTCATAGCAGGAAGCTGTCCAGTATTTAAGACCCTGACTGAAATCGGAGTTCTTAATAAAGTTGGTTTTACCACCGTCTTCTGCCTTGTAAAGCAGGAAGTTGCGGTAATAAGCCTCAGCGCCCGTTTTTCCCGACGAATAACCTATAAGGAAGTTAATTTTACCGTTTGTCTCCAAAGCGTCCTTAACGGTTGCCTTAAAGCGGTGGGTAATTTTAGCTTCGGTCAATTCCTCGGTTACATATACGAAGCTATCAAAGAGTTTATAACCACCCTCGCTCGATTCGTACCACAAGGCGGGCTGTGAATTGTTTTTATTAACATACTTTGCGTTAACGCTATATATGTATTCACTACCCGAATCCAACTGCACCGACTGTACAAATCTAGTATCGTTATCAACACCAGTATTCTTAACCATATAGAATTTAGGTGGCTCTATCGGGGTGAGATAATCTTTATTTTTGAATAATTCTTTATAGTCGTCTTCGGAAATTGAATTCAAGGTAGCATAACCCTTAGGTGTAGTACCCTCGCTTTCCTTCATCTGACTGTAATTCATATACGAGCCTGCTTCTTCATTCCAGCCGTAAAGTCCCATTTTGAAATCGGGATTTACAAGCAGGTTTGTTTTCTTCGGGTCGTCCTTAGCATAAAGGGTGAAATGTGAAAACTTGCCTGCCGTTGCCGTACTACCGTCGGTCCTGAAACCAACTATAACACGGGTTTTATTGTTCAT
>JAZQHX010000073.1:0-5851 GCA_045540835.1 Acutalibacteraceae bacterium
TATCTTTGCAGGAGACGAATGCTATACAAATGCGAATATAGAAAGAAAAATTTGTACCGGCACATTTACTGACAGAGAAAAAGCAGAGAATTTTGTTCGCAAATACAGCAATAAAAAATACCGTGTACATACTTGTCACGATTTATCTTTAAAAACAGAGAGGATAATTTGAAATGAAAGCAATTTTAGTTAATGATGATAAATCTTTAAGATGGGATAATGTTCCCGACCCGGTTTTGGGAAGTGATGATTGCCTTGTAAAAATTGAGGCTGCGGCATTAAACAGAGCCGACCTTATGCAAAGAGAGGGAGATTATCCTCCACCTGCAGGGTGTCCCGAATGGATGGGTCTCGAAATCGCAGGAACTATTGTAGAAATTGCCGACGGCGCAAAGGAAAAATCCAACTGGAAAATCGGTGATAAGGTTTGTGCGCTTTTAGGCGGCGGCGGTTACGCTCAGTATGCAAATATCAAATACGATATGCTTATGCCGATACCGGAAAACTGCACAATGGTAGAAGCGGCGGCTATTCCTGAAGCCTTTGCAACGGCTTATCTTAATTTATTTATTGAGGGCAATATTAAAAAAGGCGATACCTTACTTATGAATGCGGGAGCTTCAGGTCTGGCTTCTGTAATTATTCCTATGGCAAAGGCTTTTGGTATACGTGTTATTACAACCGTTTTAACCGAAGAAATTGCAAACAACATAAAGCACCTGAATGCCGACAGAGTTGTTGTTACAACCAAAGAGGATATAGCAGAAGTATTAAAGGAAGAATTAGAAAACGGCAACGGAGTAGATGTCGCTATTGATTGCCTGGGCGGGGAGATAATGGGTAAATGCATCCATTATTTAAAGCACGGTGCACGCTGGATAATGATAGCCGCTTTAGCAGGACAGAAAACCGAAATTGACCTTAAGAATATATATGTCAGAAATGTCAGAATCATAGGTTCAACCTTGCGTTCACGCACCCCACAAGTAAAAGCGCAGATTTTAGCAAACTTGGTTAAAAATGTATGGCCTAAGGTTGAAAGCGGAGAAGTTAAGCCTACAATATATAAAGTTTTACCCATAACCCAAGCCGAAGCAGCTCATGATATTCTTTATAAAGGAGAAAACATTGGCAAGGTTGTTTTAACTGTTGAGTAGCTCCGAAATACGTTTCACAGCCTTTTTAACCACAAAAAGGCTGATATTTATTTTAGCAAGCGATGCCGAAAAATACAGGAAATAGGAAAATCCGTCAAGACGGGTGAAAATTTTGCCTACCGTTACGGTGCTTATTGCCGATGCATAGGGATAGGAAAGCTTGCCTGCAAGGGGAGCGGAAAAAAGCAGAATTGAGGGTAGCAAGCAAAGGCATAGGATTATATATCCTGCCGCTGTTCCCAAAACACAGGCAGAGCCGCCCCTTTTGCCGAATACTGCCGTATGGTAAAAGGGCAGTAATAATGACGGCAGAGTCGCCTTGAAAAAATAGGGGGATATACTGTCTTTCAGTTCTCCTATATCAGGCAGAGAGCGGATAATAATATTCTGAACATCAAAATTACCGCTCATCGAGAAAAAGAAAAACAAAACCGCCAAAAGGGTAAAGAAAAAGCACAAAAGGCTGAATTTTAAAGAGTCCTCCTGCCGCTTTGAATAAAAATAAGCAATAATTACAGAAAAGGTGACCGATATAACAAAAATCGGTATTTCGGGCAGAATAAAACCTTTGACAAAGTGAACGAAATCCTTTAATGTATCTGCCGCCGCAAATAAGGCGGCGATTGCCAAACTTAAAAAAAATAACTCTTTTAATATTTTTAAAAATGTATTATTGTTATTATTTTCGTCCCAAACGAAACGGGATAGCGGCATTAAAAGGAGATTGAGTATTACTCCTATAACTGCTGTAAGCAAAAACCCCAAAATCGGATAATTTTCGTTTGTGGGAAGTACAATAATCGCATTTCCCGTCACAAACAGCGCAGATGCCGCAAGCGCACTTTTATAAAAAACGGTTTTTTCCTTTTGCATAAGCTATACTCCGATTTTAAAAATTCTTATAAACCGCAAGACCGTCAAGCACCCGGTATTCCTCGTCGAGTGTGAAAAAGGGTAGCTCTACCCTGCCGTCTTTGCGGTTTTTTTCTGCAACCACCTCATAAAGGGAATTGCGGAATTTTCGGTTATTTTTTTTTGATTCTTTATTTATTATGCTCATCAGGTCATACCCTGCCGCTACCGAGGAAACGGGTTCGGCTTTTAAAAGCCTGCGGGCATTGACGGCTGCCAGCATATAAACCGAAAAGGTGATTTCGTCGGTATCGTACAGGTAGTCGCAAACACCTTCAAAATCCGAATCGTTAAGCCCTTTACCCAGTACGATTACGCCGCAATGGCTTAAATTAAAGGGCTGGGTAGCCTTGCTTTCAGCCTTTTGCATAGCCTCTTTTGGTGTAGAGCCCTGACCGCTTAAAAGTATCCGCTTTTTGCCCGTGTCATCTTCTGAATTTATGGCTACCGCTTCTACGGTGGCGGTAATAACGTCACCTTGTTTATCAAAGCCCATAGACGCAATTAAATAGCTGTGGCTTTCACTTGCTATTGCAGTACAGCCGCAAAGTGTCAGCATTGCCGACAGTGCTATGACTTTCAAGAGTATTTTTTTCATTCTTTATCAACTCTGCTTCGTATAATGTTTCGGTTATAATCGGGGCGAAGCCGCATCTTATTCCAGGGAGCTCGCCATACGGTGTCTTTAAGGCTCTGGAAATCGGCTCGGCGAAGGGTTACGGTATAGTCAACCCCCAAAGAAGTAAGGGAAATTATGTGCATAAGCATAAAGGAAATGCCGAGTATAAAGCCGTAAAGCCCCAAAAAGGCACTCAGAAAAACAAACCCGATTTTTAAATAAAATACCGCACCTTTAAGGCGTGGAATCATAAGTCCCGAAATGCCGCTTAAAGCAATTACTATAAGCATAGGTGTGCTTATAATTCCTGCGTCAACCGCCGCCTGCCCTACAACCAGACCGCCGACAATGCTCAGCGTGTGACCGAGACTTTGTTGCATTCTCACTCCCGCTTCACGCAGAATTTCAAAAATGAAAATCATAATAATACACTCTGTAAACGGAGAAAACGGAACACCGCCACGCAGCTCTGCGACAGCAATTCCTAAGGTTGTAGGCAAAAGCTCGGTATGAAAATTAAGGAGCGATATAAATATTGCAGGTATACTTATGCTTAAAAAGAAGCATATATATCGGAGTATTCTGCCAACGGTTGCTACCGCAAAATTAAGGTAGTAGTCCTCGTCCGACTGGAAATTTTCCGAAAAAAGATACGGTAAGGTTAAAACCATAGGTGTGCCGTCTACAACTACGGCAATTCTGCCCTCTAAAAGCCGTGCGGCTACGGTGTCAGGTCGCTCGGTCGTGCCGCTGGTTTTAAAGGGGGAATATTTTCCGTCACGTATAAATTCGGCTAAATAGTTGGAATCAAGCACGCCGTCAATATCAATTTTTTTGATTCTGCGTTTAAGCTCGGCCAAGGCTTTTTTATCCACCAAAGTATCAAGATAGCATATAAAAACCATTGTACCGCTTCGTCTGCCTACACGCATAACTTCGTTGCATAGGTCGGGTGTTTGCAGTTTACGACGGAGCATTGCAAGGTTAAGCAGTGCCGCCTCTTCAAAGCCTTCACGTGGGCCTTGTAAAACTCGCTCGTCTGCAGGCTCGGTAATACCTCTTGTCCTGAATCCTTTTGCATCTACGTTAAGCGCCGTTTTACTGCCCTGCACAATAATAGCTACTTCGCCGTATAAAATTCCCTCTAAAATCTTGTCTACCGTCTCACTTTTTTTAACGTCCCTTGCGAAAAGCACCTGCTTTTCAATGTATTCGGTTATATTTTCGCTTTCATTCTTGGTGGTTACGGTCAAAAGCGGCTCTATAACGGCATCATTCACCTGCTCGGAATCGACCATACCGTCAAAATAAATTACGGCGCAATCAAAAACTTCACCCTCACGTGCTTTTATATTTTTTACCCTTAAAATGCAGTCTTTTTTGAAAATCTCTTTAAATAGAGCAATATCATTTTTTAAGTCACCTGAAAGATAAGTGTTTTTGTAATCTGCTGTTTGTCCCGACATATTTATCACCCTGAATAGTATTGGAAGATATTATGCAAAAAATTCCTAAATTCAAAAAACTTGACATTTTCTAAAAACGGGTATATTATATATAGGTATAAAACGATGAAAAGGACAGTAGCTTTTTATTTTTCTTTTAAGAGAATGCGGGTCACGGCTGTAAGCCTGCTAAAGAGAATTTAAAGTGAGACCGCCTTTGAGTGCCGTGGGTAAAAAACACGGACGTATGCCTGCGTTAAGGGCTGAAAGAGTGTTCGGTATATCCGAAAAATTGGGTGGAACCACGGAGAAATTATGCTTCGTCCCTTGAGACTTTATGTCTTCAGGACGGAGCTTTTTATTTTGTATTTTTTGTTTGGAGGAATAGATATGATTAAGGTAACCTTAAAGGGAGATGTTGTAAAGGAATTTCCAAAAGGCATCACCGCTTTCGAAGTAGCAAAGGAAATCAGTATGGGTCTTGCCAAAGCGGCTTGCGCTGTAAGAATCAACGGTGAAAATGCTGACCTTCGCACCGAACTTAACGAGGACTGCGCTTTGGAAATTCTTACATTTGACGACGAATACGGCAGATGGAGCTTCCGTCACACCGCATCGCACGTTTTGGCTCAGGCGGTAAAGCGCTTGTTCCCGAATGCCAAGCTTGCAATCGGCCCTGCTGTTGACGACGGTTTTTATTACGATTTTGATGTTGAGGAGAGCTTCACTCCCGAGGATTTGACAAAAATTGAAGCTGAAATGAAGAAAATTGTAAAAGAGGATATTAAGCTCGAGCGCTTTACTATGACACGTGACGAGGCTATCAGGTATTTCACCGAAAAGAACGAGCCTTATAAGGTGGAATTAGCAGAGGGTATTCCTGAGGGTGAGGATATTTCATTCTATTCTCAGGGCGATTTTACCGACCTTTGCGCCGGCGCACATCTTATGAGTACTGCTCCTATAAAGGCGTTCAAATTAACATCGGCTACGGGTGCTTACTGGAGGGGTGATTCCTCTAAAAAGATGCTCTGCCGTGTGTACGGTACTGCATTCCCGAAGGCGAGTGAGCTTGACGCTCACCTTACAATGCTTGAAGAGGCAAGAAAGCGTGACCATAATAAATTAGGCAGAGAGTTAGAGCTGTTTACAACGGTTGACTATATCGGTCAGGGACTTCCGATTATGCTGCCTAAGGGCACTAAAATCCTCCAGATTCTCCAGCGTTTTGTTGAGGACGAGGAGGAAAGAAGAGGTTGGCTACGCACCAAAACTCCCTTAATGGCTAAGCGTGAATTATACAAGATTTCGGGTCACTGGGACCATTATTTGGACGGTATGTTTGTTTTAGGCGACCCTCAGGACGAGACTAAGGAATGCTTTGCACTTCGTCCTATGACCTGTCCGTTCCAGTATCAGGCATATCTTAACCGTGCACGTTCATATCGTGACCTGCCGCTTCGCTACGGCGAGACTTCAACCCTTTTCCGTAACGAGGAATCGGGCGAAATGCACGGTCTTATCCGTGTTCGTCAGTTCACTATTTCCGAGGGTCACTTAATCTGTACCCCCGAACAGTTGGAGGACGAATTCAGAGGCAGTCTTGAACTTGCAATCTTTATGCTTAAAACCCTTGGACTTTATGAAGACGTTTCTTACCGTTTCTCACAATGGGATCCGAACGATAAAGAAAAATATATCGGCACACCTGAACAGTG